>JANMEB010000522.1:0-12001 GCA_031376585.1 Planctomycetota bacterium
CGCAAGTCCGGCAATCACAGCGAACACGCCGAAGATGCGCACGATCGTCGCAGCCGCAGGTATTGGAGCCGACACCAAGATGAGTCCGAAAATGATCGCCAGGACACCGCCCAGAATCAACCAACCTTCACCGACGATTTCCTTGCGATCTCGAACCGCCACAAAAATCTCAAGGACTCCCGAAATGATAAGTGAGCCCGCGAGGAGGTAGATCAAAACAGTCGCTGAAAGTGCGGCCATGATCAGCGGATGACCGAGAACAAAGAGGCCAGCCAAAATAAGTAACGCACCGCGCAGCGCGGTCCAAAGCCGAGTTGTAGTTTGGCCCGAGACGGCTGCCCAAATCGCCAAGAGCCCGTCGAGCGTCATGAAAAAGCCTACGACTTGGGCCAAGGCCACCAGCGTCATTCCGGGACGCAACAAGGCATAGACACCGAGAAGGATCAACAAGATCCCGCGAATCAACGTCAACCACCAAATCGCTCGGACGGCACTGGCAGCACGTTCACGAGCCTGAGCCAAATTCACATCACTCATTTTGAAACTCCTGGGGGAAGCAAATTATTATTGTCAAGGCAGACTCAACCATTGTTGGGTTTGGCACGAGGGGAGACCGATGTGGTGAGCCAAGCCACGCAGTCCGACGAACTTGCCCATCCCCCACCTCCGAATTGTGACTGAGATCGCGGGCTGACTCAACTGCGTGAGACGAGCTTTGGCGAATTGCCGCCAAAAGAAACGAAATAAATCCGTTCTACGTGCCGTCGCGCCATTTAGCATCGTCGAATGTCTTGTCGCGAGCTGCTGGCCTTCTTCGCAATCGATGGGGCTTGCGGTAAAACGACTTTTCGAATGGAGCATTACTCGGCCCAAGATTCCTTCATTCAATGAACTGGTCATTTTTTTGAGCCAACCATGATGCACTGGGTGATCGACCGGAATCCGTGGGACGTGGGACGGTTGCTGGCGTTTTATCGCAGCGGCGGTTCCGTCGAGATTGCCGCTGAGTCGCTGAACGATGTCCACGCTTCGCAACAAACGATCGAAGCAATCTTGCGTTCGGGAAAAACGGTCTACGGTGTCAACACGGGTTTTGGGTTGCTTGCGAATCAGACAATTGCGCCGGCAGATTTGAATCGGCTGCAGCGGAATCTCGTTTTATCTCATGCGGCGGGAGTTGGGCCGCTTTTTGACGATGAAGTCGTTCGGCTGATGTTGTTGCTCAAGCTGCGAAGTCTCTCGCGCGGATATTCCGGCGTCCGGCCTGTGGTGTTGGATTATCTGTTGCGATTTCTCAATGCAGAGCTTTATCCGTGTGTTCCCAGCCAAGGTTCGGTTGGCGCCAGTGGCGATTTAGCTCCGCTCGCGCATTTAACTGCGGCACTTCTTGGCGTGGGCCAAGTCCGGCAGCGTGGCCGTTCGTTGAGCGCGCAGGATGCACTTACTCAATTGGGATTGCTGCCGCTGGAACTTGCCCCGAAAGAGGGTTTAGCGCTGCTCAATGGAACCCAAGCTTCGACGGCGCTGGCGTTGATAGGCTTGTTCCGCGCGGTGGACGTCTTTTCGGCCGCAGTTGTCGTCGGCGCGATGAGTGTCGATGCGGCCCAAGGTTCCGACGTCCCGTTTGATCCGCGCATCAGCGAGGTCCGATTGCATCCTGGGCAGATTTGGTGCGCGGCTGCTTATCGCGAATTGCTCGTCGGCAGTTCGATTCGCCAAGCGCACGCGAAATGCGACAAAGTCCAAGATCCCTATTCGTTGCGCTGTCAGCCGCAAGTTATGGGCGCGTGCTTGGATCAGATTCGTTATGTCGCTCAAGTCCTGGAGCGGGAAGCCAACGCGGTCACCGACAATCCGTTGGTGTTCGCTGACCGTGGCGATGTCTTGTCGGGCGGCAACTTTCACGCCGAGCCGGTGGCACTCGCGGCCGATTCGCTCGCGCTGGCGATTGCTGAGATTGGCGCGCTGTCCGAGCGGCGAATCGCGTTGTTGGTCGATCCACGCTTCAGCGGCTTGCCGCCGTTTTTAGTAAAAGATGGTGGCGTGAATTCGGGTTTTATGATTGCGCACGTGACAGCCGCAGCCTTGGCAAGCGAGAACAAGTCTCTCGCGCACCCGGCATCGGTCGATAGTCTTCCGACGTCCGCCAATCAAGAAGATCACGTTAGCATGGCGACGTTTGCGGCGCGGCGGCTCTTGAATATGGCGGCCAACACTGGCTCGATCGTTGGAATTGAATTGCTTTGTGCGGCCCAAGGGATCGATTTTCGACGTCCGCTGAAATCATCTTCCCGCCTAGAGCGAGTTCATGCACGATTGCGGCAAGTCGTCCTTGGGTACGAAACCGATCGCTGGATGGCGGGCGATATCGAAGCGGCGACAGCCCTCGTTCGTGACGGATCGATCTACCAAGCCGCAGAACTCGCTTGGCCGTTGGCTTAGAACCGAACCAAACTTCGAGGGTCGGACGCGCGCGCCATAAGGTTTCGTCTTCAGCTCTCATTGAGGGTAAACACATCACGCCCGCACGTTGGACAGAATGCAGTGTGCTAGCTGCAAACATCTTGACGCCATCAGCGAGAAACGGCTAACCAATGCTCGGTGTCTAGCGACTGCGCGGCCCAATGCATGGGAGTTTCCCGATGAGCGATGTTGGACCAGCGGATCAACCCACCCCGAAAGGTGCGAGCGAGGCGAGTCATTCGGCGCCGCAATCGACATGGGATATCGCGAACTTACTTGAACAGTGTGTCGCGGGAACGTTGAGCTTGTTCGGTCGGATTTTGCGGACGCTTGGTTGGATGCTGTTTCGACCGAGGCGCTTGGCCCAACAACTGGCGAGCGAGGATTACCAACAAACCTTTTGTCCGCCGCTGGCATTTCTGGCGCTGGGAATTCTCTGCGGCTTCGCACTCCTGCAAAATGTGTGGACGATTTCCGCAGGATCAGTCGATCGATTGGTCGAATCGGAATCAGGCTGGGTGAATTGGATCGCCCAATCGTTGGTGGACGAATTTCGTGGGTTGTCGCTGTCGACGATTGTCGTGCGGACAATGCCCACCGTCGTTCTCACCGTGTTGTTGGCCGCAGGTGCGGCGCGGCTTTTGGCCGTGAAAGCCCAAGCGAGAATGCTCGCCAGCGCAATCTGTTTGGTGATCGGATTCAAATTATTTTTGCGAATGGGGCAGGGGTTGTGGCATTTGGCCAACGTCCAATTCTCGGTAGCCGGACCAGAAATGTTTACGGCCAACGGACAATTTGAATCGATCATGCGGGTGATCACTTGGACGTATTTGGGTGTCATGGTCTACATTTTGTTCTTTGCAGGCGTCCGATTTTTGACGGCCGTCATGCAACAGTCCAATCGCAGTTGGTTGCGGACTTGGCCGGTGGCCGGAACGGCGGCCTGGGGCGTGTCGGCGTTGCTTTTTTTGGTGACGTTTATCGCGCCGACGGGCATCTGGAACTATCGTCAGTTGCAACAAGTCGATTCGAATACCCACTTATTGAAAGTCGTTCCGCTGGGTGGAGCAAAGCTCGATTTTAGCGATGAAAAGTACTTTTATTTGTCCGCCAAACTTTTGATTCGAAACGAAACGGATCGCCAACTCCTCGTCGCATTGCCGCAACAGATTTTGATCAACGAAGTCGATGATCCGGTCGATTGCCAATACGAATCGGAGCCGATGTTGGACGGCAATTGTTTGCTGGACGCCGGCGCGGCCAAGGTGGTCCGTGCGACGTGGCGTTTGAGCCAACCGCATCTAGCGAGTATCTCGAAAGAGTCTGCGGTGCCGCTGGTCTTTCAATTGGGTTCGGTCGACGACGTGATGAACGCGAATGTGCAGACGTCGACAATGCAAATTGCGGTCGATCCGGATTTGTTGGCTGAACTATCGGCCAAGCCACTTACTCGTTTGGCAGCCGAAGCGGACAATACACCAGTGCGCTGAGGCTATCGCGTGGCCGTGTAGCTAGACGAGCTTCGAAGACGGTTTGTCGGGGCGGGCTGACGACTGCTTGGAAAGTAGGTGGCAACTCAATCGGCTGCAAGTCTTGCACCAGGCGACGTCTCTTGGCCGTCCGGTCAATCAATTCGACTCCGCCAGAGCCCACGCATCAATCAAGCGGATAGAATGTACGCCCCGTTCGAAGTTCAACCAAAGCGCTCCGAGAACTGACGAAATGAATTTAGAGAATCGAAAGATCGCCTGGCATCGGCAGCTCAATCGGTATCATTGGTTTGTGTTGGCGGTCGCCGGCTTGGGCTGGCTGTTCGACACGATGGATCAGCAGTTGTTTGTGTTCGCACGTGTGCCGGCAATGCGCGAACTGCTGGCGGTCGGCGGCGTCACGCCTGCCCCTGACGTAGTCAATTATTGGGGCGGCATTGCCACGTCAATCTTTTTGATCGGTTGGGCGACCGGCGGGTTGTTCTTCGGCGTCCTTGGCGATCGGATTGGTCGAGCGAGGACGATGCTACTGACGATTTTGGTTTATTCGGTGTTCACTGGCTTCTCGGCTTTTTCGCGCAATTTTTGGGACTTTGCCATCTTTCGATTTCTGACGGGCTTGGGCGTGGGTGGCGAGTTCGCGGTGGGAGTCGCGCTGGTGGCCGAAGTCGTTCCGGCGGCGTCGCGGCCGTATGCGCTTGGTTTTTTGCAATCGCTTTCGACGGTGGGAAATATCACGGCGGCGTTGGTCAGTATCGGTTTGGGGTTCGCCGAAGAGTCCGGGTCGCTGGCGAGCTGGAGTTTGTTTGGTTTCAAGCTAACGGCGTGGCGGGCAATGTTCCTGTTGGGAACAGTTCCTGCGATCTTGGCAATCGTGATTCGCGGTCGGCTTAAGGAACCGGAGCGCTGGCAAGCGATGGCTGCCGCGAAGGATCCGAGCAAGCGGCTCGGGTCGTACCGAGAGCTTTTTGGGAATCCGAAATGGCGCAAGCGTGCGATGATCGGCATGCTGCTGGCGACATCTGGCGTCATTGGCTTGTGGGGAATCGGTTTTTTCGTCGTCGATTTAGCGAGATCGGTGTTTGCATCGAACTTTAGACAAATGGCCCGCGAGCAAGGGGACTCGCAGTGGGATCGGGACTTGTGCCGATTGGCGTTAGCGGATCCGTTGGCTTGCGCGCGGCAACTAAAATCCGTGAAGCCGAGTGATTTGATTAACTCCGTCGCCGATCATCCAGATGCGGAAGTGATCTGGAAGCAAATTCAAGCACTAAGCTCTGCGGGAAAAGAAGTTTCGCTCGTCACGGTTTTGGGGGGCTTGGTGGGCAAGCAGCCGCGGGAGCAGACAGAGCATTTGTCAAGTTATTTAAGTGGCGATCCAAGGTTGAGTGATCCGGTTGAGCTTGAAAAATTAATTGTCGCTCGCAGTCGGGCGATCAACGGGCGACTTTCGCGCTGGCTAGGAATCGTTTCGATCATGCAAAACATCGGCGGCTTTTTTGGAATGTACTTGTTTGGATTCATCACGCAGCGGATTGGGCGCGTCCGAGCATTTGCGATTGCGTTTTTCTTTGCGGCGGTGACGACGGCGTTTGTGTTTGCGCGGCTCGAGCACTTGAGTGACGTCTTTTGGATGGTTCCGATCATGGGTTATTTTCAATTTTCGTTATTCGGCGGATACGCGATCTATTTCCCAGAACTGTTTCCGACACATTTGCGCAGCACGGGGACATCGTTTTGTTACAACGTCGGGCGATTTCTCGCGGCCATTGGACCGCTCACAATGGGTTATTTGGCCAGTTCGGTCTTCAAAGACACTAGCGAGCCGCTAAGGTTTTCGGGGATTGCCATGTGCGGCGTGTTGCTGTTGGGCATTTTAGTTTTGCCGTTTGCCCCAGAAACGAAGGACCAACCGCTACCCGACTGACGGTCAAGCAATCAAACTAGTCGCTTCGCCAAATCATCATCTCTTTTCAAGCGGGATTCAATCATGGGACGAATATTGATTGCGGGAATTCTAGGCGGGCTTGCCATGTTCGCCGGGGGCGCGTTTAGCCACATGTTCTTGGAGTTCGAATCGCGTCAGTTCGCACGGATGAACGACGAGAGCGCCGTGAAAGAATTCATCACGACACAAGGTTTTCGGTCAGGAATGTATGACTTTCCAACAATGTCAGCGGACTACGATCGAATGTCACAAGCCGAAAAGGACGCCGATGCAAACCGACTCAATAGCGACTTCAAGCAGGGGCCATCGGGATTGCTCATCATTGCTCCGACCGGGGAAGACATGATGGGACCAAAGCAGCTTGCCGGAGAATTGATCGCCAATATCTTGGCAGCGTTGTTGGCCGCTTTTGTCACGGCGCATTTCACTATGGCTGCGTCGTTTAGTCGACGCTGGCTGCTGATTGTCTTGATGGCACCGATAGCATGGCTCACGCTAACGTTGTCGTTCACGCTGTGGTATCGCTTTCCGATCGCGTTTATCCAAGACGGATTGTTCGTTGGGCTGATTGAATGGACGCTCGCTGGCGGAGTGATCGCGGCGATCGTTCAACCCATCATGCACAATCGCCAAATTTAAGCGGCAGCCTACAAGCGATTACGCCGCAAGTACTCGTGACAGTCGATGCATTTGAGCGTCATGTCAAAGTACCGCAACGTGCAACCCTCCAAGTTCTTCGCTTCGGCAGCTTTTATCAACTCCTCGGCGGCGGCTTTTAGCTCGTCGCTATAACGGTTGTAATCGGCCGTATTGTGCACCATCCACAATTCCCCTTCGGTTACGTTGCGAATCTCCGTGGCCGCCGTGTTGATCGTGTCAAAATTCTTCATGGCCAAACCTTCGACGATCGCTTGGGAAAAATTCAATTTGGTGCGCATATAATCGCGCCGCGCGACCCGATCCTGTTTGGGGATTTCTTCCTGCGAACCGGCCCAAACCGAACCGATCAGCAAAGCCCCAGCGGACAAAATGAAGAGCAACGGTTTCAACATGCGAATCTCCAGTATCTTGGTGGTTGACGGACTGTTCAAAAGTTCAAACTGCACAGTAGCTAAAGGATTGGACTGACCGCCCAAGATTGATCCATCCGCAAGTGGCATACCAGTCGTGCAATATATCGAATTTCGCGAAAAGCCAACCCCGTTGTGGCCAATCGATCCAACAAAGAGACTCGAATGCCGCAGTTTCGCACACTGCGCATTGGCACGTGTGCGAATTGGCTCGTTCACCGGCTTGGCAAAGCACTGTCCGCGAGGTTCTGCCGCCGAGCCAGAAATGCAGCCGGTTTCCACAAAGTGCTGGGGAATCAGGACGCCAATAGTATGATCTTGGTTCCACTCAAAACGTCAACGAGGATTGCATGCAGAAATGGAATCGAGCGCTAGTTGGCTTTCGACTGCTGACATCGACCGAGAATGGTCGGCCGTATGGGCTGATCGATAACGGCGTTGTCGGCATCGATTCCGGACGAATCGTTTGGGTTGGTCAGCGCGCCCAGTTCGAGCAGATGCGCGTGCAAGCCGAGATCGTCGAAGGTGATGGGCAATGCTTGTCACCGGGCTTGATCGATTGCCACACGCATTTGGTTTACGGAGGCCATCGGGCTGGCGAATGGGAGCAGCGGCTTTGTGGGAAAAGTTACGAAGAAATCGCGCGGGATGGTGGCGGGATCGCGTCGACCGTCGCCGCGACTCGGGCGACAACGGAAGAAGAATTGTATGCGTCGGCGCGCGACCGGGCGGAACGATTGCTGTGCGAAGGCGTGACGACGATCGAAATCAAATCGGGTTACGGGCTTGATTTGGAAACGGAATTGAAAATTTTGCGCGTGGCGACGGATTTACGGCAATCGATGCCGATCGATGTTTCGCGGACGCTGCTCGCGGCGCACGCGGTGCCACTGGAGTTTTACGGTCGCGGCGACGACTATATTCGGCATATTTGCGAAGTCATTCTGCCGGCGGCGCGGCCTTTATGCGAAGCCGTCGATGCGTTCTGCGAAACCATTGCCTTTAGCTGGAGTCAATGCGCCGAAGTCTTTTCCGCGGCGCAGCGATTGGGCTTGGGAGTAAAGGTTCACGCCGAGCAGTTGACTCATACAGGCTCGGCGGCGGCGGCGGCTGCACTGGGGGCGTGGTCCGCAGATCATTTGGAATATTTGAAACCCGCCGAAGCCGCCACTTTGGCGCGTCACAAGACAGTAGCGGTACTTCTTCCCGGCGCATATTATTTCCTGCGACAAGACCAGCGGCCGCCGATCACAGCATTGCGGGACCAGGGCGTGGATATGGCGGTTGCCACTGATGCAAATCCGGGTAGCTCCCCGGTTGGTTCGCTACTTTTGATGATGAACATGGCTTGTACGTTGTTTGGCTTGACGCCCGAAGAGGCATTTCGCGGGGTCACTTGTTCGGCGGCGCGAGCGCTCCGCCTGGACGATCGCGTCGGAAGTATCGAAGTCGGCAAACAAGCTGACTTGGTCGTCTGGGACATCGACTCACCTGCCGAGTTAGCTTACGGTATCGGCCAAAATCCCTGTCGCCAAGTCTACAAGCGCGGCGAACTTGTAATGGACAACGGCTGATACAAAACTGCGATTGCTATGAAAAAGTTTATATTTCAACACGCGCTGATCGACGGACAATTCGTCGCAAACGTCGAACTTGAAATTGACGCGCACGGTTCGATCACGCGCGTTGAGATCGGACGAACGGAATCAGACGCCGAACGAATTGTCGGCATCGCGATTCCTGGAATGATCAACGTTCACAGTCACGCCTTTCAGCGCGGCATGGCTGGATTAACGGAGTATCGGACCGCTCAGCACGACAGTTTTTGGACGTGGCGAGAGCTGATGTATCATTTTTTGCGCTGGCTAACGCCGGACGATTGTTATGTCTTGGCCCGGCAGTTGTATTTGGAAATGCTGCAAGCCGGATACACGTCAGTCGGCGAATTTCATTATTTGCACAACGATCCGCAAGGTCGGCCTTACGAATTGCGCACGGCGATGGCAGACGCTCTGATCGCTGCGGCGCGCGACGTGGGCATTCGAATGTGCTTGTTGCCGACACTCTACCAGCGAGGCGGGTTTAGCAAGCCGCTGGAGGAAGGGCAAAAGCGGTTTGGCATGTCGCTGGATGATTGCGTTGGCATGACAATCGAATTGCAACAAAGGCACGCGCACGATCGCCGACTTGATTTTGGATTTGCCATCCATTCTCTACGTGCCGTGGATATGCCAATCGCGAAAAAAGCAGTAGACGCAATTCGGGCCGCGATGCCCGGCCGCCCGCTTCACGTACACGCCTCCGAACAGCAACGCGAAGTCGACGACTGCTTGGCTGCCCACGGGCATCGGCCGGTGGCGTGGGTATTGGAAGAGCTGGGAGCGGACGAGCAATGGTGTTTGATCCATGCAACCCACATTGATTGGACCGAGTGCAGCCAATTGGCCAACAGCGGCGCGGTGGTGGGGCTTTGCCCGTCGACCGAAGCCAATTTGGGTGACGGCGTGTTTCCGAGCGAAGCTTTTACGCGCGCTGGTGGCCAGTTCGCAATTGGTACCGACAGCCATATCGGACTGGACCCGCGCGGCGACTTGCGAATGATCGAGTACGCGCAGCGGCTCACGCAGCAGCGGCGCGTCGTGTTGGGGAGCGAAAATCTGTCGTGCGGTCAGTTTCTGACGGCCGCAGCGTGGCGCGGCGGCCGACAAGCACTCGGCCTGCCTGTCGGCAGAATTCAAAGTGGCGACCAAGCGGATTTCGTTGTGCTCGACGATCAACATCCGAATTTCGCGGGCCTGCCCCCGGATCGCTGGCTCGACAGTTTGGTGTTTTGCGAAATCGGAAATCCGATTCGACATGTAATGGTGGACGGCGAGTGGGTCGTGCGCGACGGCATGCATGCGTTGCAAGATGTCTCACGTCTGGAGTTCGGAAACACAGTGCGCCGAATCCTGAGCAAGGCGTAAGGTGCGGCGCAATCACACGCGGGAATCGGACGCGTTTTTCGGCCATGTGGGACACCGGCAAATCCGGAAATTGGGTCTGACCCCCTCGACCCAATCACAAAAAGACCGACGAATGCAGCTTGAAAGGCCTAAGCCCTTGAAGCCGAAATTCAGCGATGAAACAATGAAGGTACGCTACGGCGCTGCCGTGGCGATTTGCTTTTATGGCTTTTGAGATTCATACAATGAGAATTGAACCGCTGGACGATAAAGTCGTGGTCAAACGAGTCGATCCGGAATCGAAAACGGCTGGCGGGATTGTCTTGCCGAATGTCGCCAAGGAAAAACCTCGGCAAGGCAAAGTCCTTTCGGTTGGCTGCGGTCGGCTTGCCGGCGATGGGACTCGACAACCGCCCCAAGTCGCCGAAGGAGATCGCGTCCTGTTTTCGACTTATGCGGGCACTGAAATTTCCCTCAACGGCGACGAACTGTTGATCCTGAGCGAAAACGAAATCCTGGCGGTCATTAATTAAGAACTTGGCAACGAATAATTTCCCAAAGGTCTCGCAGAACGGCGAGAGCGGGAGGGGTGAAGGGTTAACAAACTGCAAATTATTTGCTCGTCGCGATAGAATGCGGCTATGGACACTGTTTACATCGAAACGTCAATCGTAAGTCATGCAACGGCGCGGCCTAGCGCTGATTCAATGACCGCAGTGCTTCAACAGCAAGCCAAGCAATGGTGGGAAGAGCAGCGGACAAATTACCGACTGGTCACGTCGCAATTCGTGATACAGGAAGCGGGTGATGGCGACACGGATGCGGCGAAACGTCGCCTTGCCATGCTCGATCGGGTACCTCTGCTCCTTCCCGACGAGCGAGTGGAACAAATCGCAATAACTATCATTCGTCGTTCGCTGATGCCAGCAAATGCGAAATTAGATGCGCTTCACGTAGCATCCGCAGCCGTTGGCGGAGTAAACTATCTACTGACGCAAAACTGCAAGCACATCGCGAACGCTCTCGTCCTACCACGTGTCTATGATTTACTTGATGAATTGGGATTACCCCGTTAGTTGATTTGCACACCAGCCGAGTTTCTCGGAGGGCCAAATGATGTCTAATAATTCGATCCTTGATGAACTTCACGCAACACGGCAGAAGCTATTGGCCGATGTTGGCGGTGACCTACATCGTTACGTCAGTGAGTCGAGGGAGCGTGCGCTTGCATCTGGTCGCGCTATCGCTGAGCCAACGCAACGATTAATCCGATCCACTGGCGAGGCGAATATTGTCGCTCTGACGCTTGAGAATCAATCGTCGCCGCCTTCAGAGCATCGGTAGCGATGCCAATTTTATCGAGCCAAAGCTATAGCGGAGAATCAAAATGAAACGAATGAATCCAGTCGCTTTGCTCGTTCTATCTTGCTTGTGGTTAAGTCCCAACCTCGCCTGGGCTCAGCAAACTCAAAGCCCTGACGCAACAACTAAACAACCTCCCTCTGCCGATCAGCTCGATGCAATGCGCGCCAAGGCGATCGCGTTTCTCAAAGCGAGCCAAGCCGACGATGGCTCTTTTAGTTCGCAACTCGGCCCAGGCGTCACGGCGTTGGTGACGTATTCCCTACTTCGCAGCGGAGTGCCCGCCAACGATCCCGACGTGGCTCAAGCGTTAAAGTTCTTGGAACAACAAGTGCAAAAGGACGGTGGGATTTATAAGGGCGAGCAGTATCAGAATTACGAAACCAGTCTTGCGATCATGTGCTTTCACGAAGCCAACAAGGATGGCAAGTACCAAGACCTCATTGCCGCAGCGACGCGCTTCGAAAGAAAAATTCAATGGGACTCGGACGAAGGTATTGATCCAAGTGACCCTCGCTACGGAGGTCAGGGCTACGGTAGCAAAAAACGTCCCGATCTGTCCAACACGGGAATGTTCATCGACGCGCTGGAGACTTTGGGAACCGATAAAAACGATCCGGCCATTCAAGAAGCCCTCAAGTTCATTTCGAATTCGCAAAATTTGGATACGCCGCACAACTCGACGAAATTCGGCGCCCTGATTAACGACGGCGGTTTTTACTA
>JANMEB010000530.1:0-12691 GCA_031376585.1 Planctomycetota bacterium
GCCACCTGCAATCTCCAAATTGCCAGCCACCACAACGACCCAATAGCCACTCCTATCCCATGAACAAGATTTCAAACCGAGCCGGATCGCAGTTGTTTGATCGATTGGCGACCGGATATCACGCTGGTCTGGATTTGAAAACATTGTTGGAGCGTGAGACACATTCGATCAACCCGATGCTTGCTCGCAACGTGCGAACCGTGCTTGAACAAGTTGGGAGTGGAACGACACTGGCCGAGGCAATGACGCGAACCAACGGATACTTTGCGCCGCTT
Source organism: Planctomycetota bacterium (assembly GCA_031376585.1). Taxonomy (GTDB): domain Bacteria; phylum Planctomycetota; class Planctomycetia; order Pirellulales; family Pirellulaceae; genus JANMEB01. The sequence continues at coordinate 276 of JANMEB010000530.1, forward strand.
ACGATCGCAGTCGTCAAGGCCGGCGAATCAAGCGGGCGTTTGGAACAATCGTTTCGCCGATTGTCCGCACATTTTGAAACTTGGCATCGTTTTCGTCGCGACGCCTTGGCCTCAATAGCCTGGCCGATGTTTGAGTTGTGTTTCGCGATTCTCATCATCGGCGGGCTGATTCTGTTGATGGGTTGGGCCATGTCGAGCGTCAATCCAAAAGGCGTGGATTGGTTTGGATGGGGCTGGGGAACAACGGAGTACTTTCGCCTTTATGTTTTTTTGGTCTTTTCAGGGTTGGCGGGAATCGGATTGACCTACGCTGGAAACCAGCTTGGGTGGTTCGGAACCTTGCCGGCAAACATTGCTCGGTATGTCCCGCTGATCGGCGGAATTATGAGAAACTTGAGCATGGCCCGCTTAAGTTGGGCGCTCGGCTCCGCGCTCGGAGCTGGAATGAATGTTATCGAAAGCGTCCGCATCAGTTTGGATGCATCGCAAGACTCGCGGCTTATCGAACTTGAGCCGCAAATCACTCAAAACCTTGTTGGCAACAAGACGATTTACGAGACGTTCGCTCTGACAAAGCGATTTCCTGACGAGTTTCTGACGTTCGTCAGCAACGGAGAAGTTTCCGGCGAATTGCCAGAAACGCTGGAGCGGCTAAGCACCACTTACCAAGGCCGCGTAGAAGCGGGCCTCAATCTATTGAAAGTCGCGACATTTATCGCCACGTTTCTGATTGTGGCAGTGCTGATCGGCGGCGCGATTATCTTTATGTTTACCAAAATGTACTTGGGTGCGTTGCAGGAATTCAACGTGTAGCCGACACTCGCGGTTTATTGATTCGATGCTACGTTTTCGCGCAACAAACGATCGACGATCAAGCGGATTTCGGCAGAGCCAATCGCAAAGCTTGCGACTCGTCCTGAGCGTGCGATGTTGATACCGATCACGTTACCGTCCAAATCGAGCAGTGGCCCTCCGCAATACTCTGGCAACAAGGGCGTGTCGTGTTGAAACACCATCGGAAAATCATCTCGACGGCGACTGGGAATGGCACCCAACTGATTCATTGAGTTGTATTGTGCGGCGCGCTGGCCACCCATGTTTCGCCCTGCCAACGTTAAGTCAACAACTTGCGATTGCGGCCCGCGTAGAAATTGGACTTTAACTTTGTCGCCGGGTTGATGAAGGCGCACGGAATTAACCAGGTCAGTCGCCGATTTAATTTCCATTTCTGCAATCTTGGTCACGATGTCGCCAGGTCGAAGTCCAGCCAAATCCGCAGAACCGCCTGGTGTGATTTGTGAAAGTTCCACACCGGACGGTCCGTTGATGGGACGAACGCCCATGTAGGCTTGGTTGACACCGACTAAGGATCGTTTGATCGTGCTGAGAACGCCCATCATCAACGGCTTGCCGCTGAAGTCCGGCGTGACCACCATCGCACCAGGAATGATCTCCTGATCCACAAATCTCGCCGGACTCAATTCCAGCGCGTCAACTTTTAGCAGCGCAACGTCGTTTCGTTCGTCGATGCGCAGTAGCCTTGCGGGTAGATCGCGCGGCTGGCCGCCGCTTTCGCTCAAGCGACAAACGATGTTGGTTGTGTTCTCGAGCTCGCTGGCTTTGGTGACGATCAAGCCGGTCGAAACGACAACAGTTCCCAGCGCAACCCATTTGTCATCCGCAAAAATTTGCACGGTGAACCGAGCCGCCTGTGCCGTAACCGATTGAAACGAGTTGAGTTGGTCGGGGTGCTGTCGTTCGCCCGGCTCCGACTCCTGTTCGCGAATCGAAGGAATTTTGAACTCAAGTCGAATCAGGCCTTGTTCGGCATACGGATCGATTTTTTCCAATCCTGCAAATGGATTGGATGGGTGCTTGCGAAAGCGAATGAACTCTTCAGGCGTGAAGTCGATCGAACTTTGATTTTGTCCAATGGCCGTTTCGAACTTTATTTTTAGCGTCGAGTCCAGTTCAGGAACAAGTTTTTCAAACAGCTTCTGTGTCTCGGAGTTTAATTGCGCGACGGCGTCCGACACTCCGATTGCACTAGCTAAAGCTGCGGCGATCATCCATCGAACGACATGTGCTTCGGTTTTCATGGGATTCCTCGCCACTGCAAGCTTGCCTGGGTTGTACTAATCCGAATCCATTCGTAGTGTTAAATCGCGTCTAATTTTGCGGAAAACAGCATTTGCTGACCGTTGCGTTCCACGGTGACATCAATCGAATCACCCGGGCTCTTGGCCGCGATCAAGTCGATGACTTGTTGTGGTGAATGAATCGCAGCGTCGTTGATCCGCACAACGATGTCGCCAACATGCACGCCGATCTGCTCAGCAATCGAGCCGGGCCGAACGACAGTGACCTTGGCTTGTCGCGCGTTGATATCCACGGTGATCCCAAGCCCTGCTCGGGGCGTCGGGTCAACTTCTTCCTCGGAGTCGTCGTCGGTTAATTCCGGTAGGACACCCCACGATTCCCCACGCTTCATTCGATCCCAATGTTCCTGGTAGATGTTGATCGAGACATGCCGATTCATCGAAATCGAATCGCTGATCGAGCTGTGAATTCCGATTAGCTTGCCGTCAAGATCGAACAGTGGGCCTCCCGAGTCGCCGCCAATCAATGCGCAGTCGGTAATCAATCTTGAGGGGCGAACAGCAATAATTTTCCCGGCACGCACCGGAGGCGTTCGCCCGATTTCATATCCGCCAGGATGCCCCAAGCAGACTGCCCAGTCGCCGACTCTGATCGAGTCGTATTTTCCTAACTCCACATAAGGCCACGGGCCGGGCGCGTCCAATTGAACCATGCCCGCATCAAAATTAAGATTCTTGCCCAGCGCATGGGCTTTCACTTCGCGTCCCGTCGGCAACGTAACCCGATAATCGTTGCCGCCCGTGGTCAAGACATGACCTGCCGTGAGAACCAATCCGTCGGCGCTGACAATGACCCCAGAACCAGAACCAATTCCGTCGGTCACCAAGACTGTGGCCAACGTATTCTGTGCGGCCACCTTTTGAATTCGCGATTGGATCTCTCGCAGTTGCTCAAGGCCAGGTGTATCCTGGCCCGATCCGAGCGGAGCAAACGCAAGCAGAAACAAGACGGCGAGGAAAGATCGCCCTCTCGTGCAAACGAGCCGAAGGATGCTTGTCATTATCGGACCTGCCAAATCGTGTCGCACGAAGGCGATTGAACTCTTTTCGCTATCGCAGATTAAGTGATCTCATTTGAGTTCACCGCAGATGTTGATCGAGTTCGAATCTCCTTTGCGTTTACTCTGCAATTGGTGACCGGCTTCCGCAGCCAAACGATATTTGGCAGAATCGACTTCACGCAAACCGTGTTTCGCAGTGGTTCTAGTTTCGAGACATCCCCGAAACCAATTAAAATTATCGGCGTTACCTATTCCCCAACTACATTTCATCTCCCTGAAACACTCAGTGAAAAACGACTTAAGTGCAATCGAGACAATGAATTAGGCCACGTTGAAATTTTTGACCTTGAAGACGCTACAATGTCCCGATTCGCGAATAAATGTGGCCAGAGTGCTAGCATTTTAGGCCCGAACCGCCCACCGCAATGGCGTTTGTGGGACGTGCTTTTAACATCGCTGCGACCAGCCGCGACACCGCATTCGTCCTTTCAAGGCATCACGTGATCAATCGATTGATCAAAATCTGCTGCATGGTTTGGACGTTGCCCAATACGTTAATTGGACTTCTTTTGGGTGGTGTCATGCTGCTGTCCGGCGGACGAGTTCAGCTTCGTCGCGGCTGCATTGAGTTTTATGGTGGTTCGGCGATTTCAATCGTTCCTCGGATACCGTTTTTAATCTCGCCAATCGCGATGACTTTGGGGCATACGATCTTGGGACAATCGTCTGCGGCGCTGGACATCACACGCGACCACGAACACGTTCATGTGCGACAATACGAACTTTGGGGGCCGCTGTTTCTGTTTGCTTATTTGGGAAGTTCGGCTTGGCTGTGGATGATCGGCAAGGATGCCTACCGCGACAATCCGTTCGAGATCGAAGCCTTTACCAAGGTGCCGCAATCGCAATGGTTGCCGAAAAACGACGAATGACCGATGCGAAAATCGCCGGTGTCTGTCGCCGATTCGCGTCCGCCGCGACGCATTCGAATCCATTGGGGACTGACGGCCTCCCATCAGCGCAAGGCAATCGATGACCAAAATTCATCAATCCAATCGCTTGGGTGCTCGCCGGGCGATTCTGCGGCTTCGAGATGATCTCATAGCGCAATTGCCCTCCGAATTGACCGCCGAGTTCGACGAATGTCCAGACGCGTCTTGGTTAGGCGGGCTCAGTTTGGTTGTTTTCGCCCATCGGCAGTTGCGGAAAGTTGCTCCTGCCGCGCGAAATGTTTTGCGCAACTGGCTTGAAGCGTCTGCCGATCCAAGCGTTCGTGATCTGTTGACTTGGGCGTTTAATTCCGTCGATTCTAAAGTTTGCGAACAGCAACTTGCGAACCTCGATCGCTGGTGCGAGTCCAACAAAACGGACGTAGTCGAGCGACTGACGACGATGTTTGATCCTGTCGGTCGCAAGCGACATGGGTTTTATTGCACGCCTCGGCCGTTGGCGGAGTTCGTTGTGCGCCGCGCTCATCGGGCTCTGATTCGGCATTTTCGTTTGCCGAATGGCCTCTTGTCGCCGACCATTCCGACAACCGAACAGCCGCTGAACATTCTCGAACCGGCTGTCGGGACCGGCGTTTTTTTAAGCGCGATCATCAAAGCTGCTTGGCGGCAATTCCATTTTGATAATCGCAAAGTAGCCAGCGACGCGAATTGGTCGGATTGCGTTTCACAGAATCTATTGCCACGCCTATTCGCTTGCGATATTCAACTAGGGCCACTGGCATGCGCACACGTTCGGATTGCAGTCAGTTTGCTTCGCAGCGGATACTCGTTTGCGACGCCTGTCAATTTGCGGTTGCGGCGGATGAATCTTTTGGCCACGTTGAACCCGCTCGATTCTGCCTGCAGTGGCATCGCGGAATTTCAACGCACTCCGTTTTCGTTAATCGTCGGCAACCCACCCTACGGCGCTATTAACAGTCCAGTCGATCAGTCCATGCGTCAACTGATGCACGGTCAGTTTCCCGGCCTTGGCGGCGACGTCGATTATTTTCAAACGTCCGCCGGGCCGATTGAGGCACGCAAGACTTGGTTGTACGACCAGTACATTCAATTTTTGCGTTTCGCGCATTGTCGAATCGCGCAAGCGGGTGGCGGAATCAGCGCGCTGCTTACCAACCGCGGCTTTTTGCAGCACGTTACGATGCGTGGTCTTCGGTACCAATGGCTTCGCACGTTCGACCGAATTGAGATTCACGATTTCCAAGGTGGTGGCAATCGCACTTTGCACGACCATCGCCTGATTGGCGAAAACGTGTTCGGCGTTCGTAGTGGAATCGCGCTTTCGGTTCTGTGCAAATTGGCCCAATCGTCCAGCGCCAATTTGTGCCGTGTGCGGTTGAACATCCATCTCGGCAGTGCTGGCCAGAAGCTCAGCCGTCTGGAATGCAGCTCGCCTGACGCGCCCCAGGTGCATCGGTTATCTCCCACCCCCCCCTTATTTTTGTTCCAAGTCGCAGCGCGACCAATTCGTTCGTCGTCGGCAATCTCAATTCCATTGGACAAGTGTTTTGTCCAAAAATCGTCCGCCATCGTAACAGCGCGAGACTCGTTCGTGGTTGGAATGGAACAAGACGAGTTGCTTGAACGGATTGGCTTGCTGCGCGACCCGCGATTTAGCGATAGCGACTTACGAGAACGATTATTTTCCAAAAGCCGTGGCCAAAAATATCCGCGCGGCGATACTCGCGGTTGGAAACTGGCCGAAGCACGCGCGATGATTTTGGCGGACCCAAATTGGCAAACGTACGTTCGTCCTTGCAGTTATCGGCCGCTGGACGACCGGCTAATTTATTGGCACCCGAAGATGATCGATTGGCGGCGCGAAGCGATTTCGGACTTGATGCTCGCTGGACATAACCCGGCGCTGATCGCGCGGCGGCAATTGCCCGACGATGTGTCAGCGAATTTCTTTTGGATCACGCGATGGCCGACAATCGACGGCATTCTGCGTTCCGACAATCGCGGAAACGAGTTCGTTTTTCCCTTGTGGGGCGATGTCGCAGGAACTGCGTCGAATCTGTCGCCCCAATTCATCGAGCTTGCAACAAAGTCGCTAGGGGTCAGCTTTGCAATGAGTTCGCCCAACGAAATCGATTCGTCGTCGGCAGAACGCTTGAGTGTCGTCGACTTGTTCGGCTATTTGGTTGCGATCTTGTTTTCCCAGTCGTATCGCTACTCGCAGCAAGCCGCAATGCAGCACGATTTCGTGCCGATTTTCGTTACGCGCGACGAAACATTGTTCCGAGAATTGGCGCGATGCGGCCGGCAGTTGATTCGCACGGTTGCGTGGCCCGTTCCAAATTCCTCCGCTGTCGTGCCCGTTGCGCAGCGATCGGAAATCGAAATTCCACGTTTCGATAGCGGACGAATTTTCAGTGGCCACGCGATGCTCATGGAAGGCTTGAGCGAGTCCGACTGGCAGTTTCAAGCAGGTCATCACCAAGTTTGTCGCAAGTGGCTTGCCGACCGGCGCGGCAGACCGCTTACGCCGGAATTGCATCAGCGATTCGTCCAAGTCTGCCGCAGTATTCAATTGATTCGAGCACAATGTGCGGCGATCGAAGCGAGCGTCGCTTCTTTCGATGGATGGGAGGGCATTCTGTATTAGAACAAGCGGTTGTATCCATTAAGTGCCGCCACGCGATAAGCTTCTGCCATCGTCGGATAGTTGAACGTGTTGTTCAGAAAGAAGTCCAGAGTGTTGTGCGGCGCGGGCTGAGCCATGATGGCTTGACCTATGTGAATAATCTCCGACGCGTTCGCGCCAAAACAATGGATGCCAAGCAACTCGCGCGTCTCACGGTGAAAAAGAATCTTCAGAACGCCGACCGTCTGCCCAGTAATTTGAGCACGTGCGAGATTGCGAAATTGAGCGTGGCCGACCTCGTAAGGGACTTTGGCTTCGGTCAAATCGCGTTCGGTTCGTCCGATGCTACTGATTTCCGGACTAGTATAAATGCCGGACGGAATAAGCGATTTTGCGACCGCGAGCTGCTTCATGCCAAGAATCGACATCGCGGCAGCGCGGCCTTGGGTGTAAGCCGCGCTGGCCAGCGAAGGTATCCCGATCACATCACCCACGGCGTAAATGTTGCTCACGGAAGTTTGAAAATCTTCGTTGACGGACAAATATCCGCGACTGTCGGGTTGAATTCCCAAGGACTCTAAACCCAAATCGTTGGAATTCCCGGTGCGGCCGACCGACCACAACAAGATGTCGGTCTTCAGATGTTTTCCGCTGGCCAAGTGCAAAATCACTCCGTCGTCGCATCCTTCGATTCGTTCAAACGCTTCGTTGTGGCGAATGACGACCCCTCGTTCGCGCAAGTGATAACTTAGCGCGTCGCTGATCTCGTCGTCCAAGAAATCGAGCAACCTCGCGCGGCCGTTGACTAGGTTAATCTTGACGTCCAGATTTCGAAACATCGAAGCGTATTCGCAGCCAACGATTCCAGCTCCGTACACGGTCATCGAGCGAGGCTGTTCGACAAGTTCCAAAATCTTGTCGCTGTCAAAGATTCGAGGATGGCCAAAGTCCACATTATCCGGTCGGTAAGGCCGCGAACCGGTCGCGATGACGACATGATCCGCTTGAATCTCCGGGCCACCTTCGACAACCACAACGAGCTTGTCGGACAACCGCAGAGGTCTATCGCCGATTTGTGTCTGTCCTGGTGGATTCGAGCTAGTTGGGGACTCACCCCCAATCACCAGCGGTTGCTGGACAAACTCAGGGTGCGGCGGAGCAAGTCGCGCATGTCCGTGGACAATGCTGACGTCATTACGATCGTAATAATGTTGCCGCTGTTGTTCTTGCTGGCTGATCACGGTGCGGGCTCGCTGCAACAATTCTGGCATCGTCCATTGGGTACGAGTCCCAGCGGTTTGCAGCAACGGATTGTTTAGGGCGTCGGTCAGTTGGCTGATCGTTGCCCGCAGTGCCTTGCTGGGAATCGTTCCCCAGTGGGTGCATCCGCCGCCGATGCGGGAGTATTTTTCAACCAAAGTTACTTTCTTCCCCGACTTGGCCAACTGCATCGCCGCCCCTTCACCGCCGGGGCCCGAACCAATGACAACAACGTCCGTTTTCATATTGGGCATCGTGAGACTTTGAGCGGGCAACGCTAATCGAGTGATGAAATGGATTGAGCCACGGTCGGTCGCGATGATTTTAGAAACTCAAATCTCGAGTCGGCCGTTCCATCGACCAACGTGTTGAGATATCGTCCCAACACGGGCGAGAATTTGAAGCCGTGGCCGGAGAGACCAGCGCAAAAAACGACTTGCGGAATTTCCGGATGGCGATCTACGATGAAGTGTTCGTCAGGCGACATCGTGTACATGCAGACGGAGTGTTGTGCGGGCAGGTCGACCGATTGATTCAAGTGTTTTCGGACGAATTCACGGACGCCTTTAAGGTCGTTTTGGTCAAGTGACCGATCTACAGTCGTCGGATCGGAAACGGGATCGCCGCCGGTGTGACGTGCGACTTTGGCTACGCCGCCGTCGATGATCGGAAAGCCATAAAAATGCCCGTCGTCGGTTTCAAAGAAATAAGTCGGGCAGCCGGAGGCAGCTTCGAATCGCTGATCGGCAACCGGAAACCAATATTGATGCTTTCGCCGAACTTGTAGCGCGGGCCGTAGCCGCGCCAAGAGTTGCTCGGTCCAAGCACCTGCCGTGACAACCACGTGCTGTGCGAAAATATCTCCTTGATCGGTTGAAATCAGCATTCGGTTTTTGTGTTGTCGAATTTCGACAACGCGCGTCTTGGGCCGAAACTCGCCGCCAGCGACAACCCCCGCGTCAATGTGGGCTTGGACACATTGCTCGACCAACAAGTAACCGGCGTTCCGTTCGAATAGTGCGACTTGGTCGGCGGATTTGCGGAAAGTTGGGAAACGCTGCGCGAATTGGGCATCGGAGATTTCTTCGATTGGCAACGAGTGTTCCTCGGCGGCGCGCCGAATACCAGTGACGATTGGGCCATCTGCAAAGCCGACTTCCAGCAGTCCCGTTTCGTGAAACAGATGCCGATCAGTTCGTCGTTCGAGTTCCCGCCACAATTCGTACGACTCGACAAGCAGCGGCACATAGTTGGGATGTTCGAAATAGGCTTGGCGGATGATTCGCGTTTGCCCGTGCGAGCTACCGCGATTGTGAGCTGCGCCGAATTGGTCCAGCGCAAGAACATTGCGACCTTGAATGGCCGCATGATAAAACGCCGCGCTTCCAATTCCGCCCGTACCCAAAACGACGACTTCGTATTCTGTGGGCATGATCGAATGGTGCAAACGCTTGGCGCTTTGTCAAAAACGAATCTGGTTGGCTGCGGCCAACTCCCAACCAGTATTTTAGATTCGGGAACATTCTGACCGGATTTACCAAATCAATCCAGTAGCGGCGCTCGTTAATTGACTAATCTTTCTTTTTGTTGCGTCCCTCGTTTTGTTGCTGGCGCTCGGAATTGCGCTGCTCGCGAGCCTGATCGTTCTGGATGCTGCGTTGCTGCTGTTGCAACTGATTTTGTTGCTGCCGCTGGGAACGAGCGTCGGCGTCTTGTTGACGGCGATTGGTCGATTCGATTTGGCGCTGCTGCTGTGCAGCTTGTGAAGCGGCTTGATCAACAGCGCGGTTCCGGTGAATCTCAAGTTGTTTTGTTTGCTGTTGTTGCTGTTGAAGTTGCCTTTGAATCACCTGTTGCGAGTTCCGCTGTTCCACTTCGATTTGTCGATTGGCGAGTTGCTGATGGTTTTTCTCAGACAACTGCTGCTGTTGGAGAACTCGTTGCTGGACGTCAAACTGTTTTTCCTGTTGGCGTTTCAGCTCCCGTTGTTGTTGCGAATTTTGCAACTCTTGGCGGCGGCGGTCGCTTTCCATCTGACGAAGGACCGGTTTGTCCAAGGGTTGCGCGTCGCCGTTGGAAAGCGGATTGACAACTGTTTGCTCCGAAGTTGAAGTCTGGCCGTTGACTTGCCTGCCACGTTCGTTCGATCGGCCTGCCTGGTCCGTCGATCGCTGATTGCGTGGGAGTTGGTCGGAGTTTTTCAGGACTGGCGTTACGTCACTCGCACGATTGGAAAGTTCGTTCGATGGCTTGGCGTCCCGTTGCTTGCGTCGCTCGGCAAGTTTTGTTGCACGTTCAAGTTGCTCTTGTTGTCGCTTGAGCTCCAAAGCCGAGCGCTCAGCGATGTCGAGTTGCTGCCGTTCGGTTTTCGGTAGCGAAAGCGTCGAATGTTCGTTTCTGGATTTCAAAACTGGGTTGACTTGGGCCGTGTCTCCATGTCCCACGTGCCGATTGGAGCCTTTCTCAAGCGCCTTGCGATCACGGGCAATGGTCACGATCGGATCCGACGCACGCTGAATGGCCATTCGTTCGTGTTCGTCAATTCGCTTGAAAGAATCGCGACCTTTGATTTGTTTCGGCGCTGACTGAACATGATGCTGCAAAGTATCCGCCAAGATCGCATGGTCCGAATGTCCGTGACCGTTTCCGCGGTGCTCCGAATGGTTCTGGAAATTGACTTGCAGACTGAAGCTGTGTTGCGGGCGATAGTCGACGTGCTGATGGCAATAGTCATGTTGGTCGCGCACCCAGTTGATCAGCGCGACATGGTTGTGCTGAATCCTCGGCGTGTTGTAATAAGCGTAGAATGGATCGTAGCATCGATCAAATCGAGGTCGGTACGAAATCTGTGACCAAGCACAAAAATCGTTTCCAACATATCGGTCGTCGTACCAGTCGCCGAAATAGTAGCTTCGACAGTTGTATCGCACAAACAAATGCGGCAGCAAATCGAAATTAGTGTTGATCACGCAGGATGGCGTGTAGCAGTAATTGACGTCGCGGTAGACCGGACGGCGAAAGCAGACTGGCGCAAAGACAACCCCGCGACAATCAAACAATCGATCCCAATATCCCGGTCGGAATACACAACCGACTGGGGTCCAGATGTATGCGGGTGGAACCCAAACCATATTCTCGACTCGCGGCATCCAGCATCCAGGTTGCCAAATATAATCGTCGGCTTGGTATATCCACGAACCGGGAGCGTAAAAATGATTGTCGGAAGGAGACGGAGTCGACGGTCCGTAGTCCAGGTTGGCTGGAGCAGGTGGCAAATAATTAACTTGTTCGACGATTGAGGTCATCCAGAAACCATTCACCCAGCGAAAACCTTCGGCGGCCGATTCCCAATAACCTGGTACCCAGCGCTGACCGGGAGGAACGTCGCGCCAAATGCCACTGATCCAAATGAAACTAGTGCGATCATCGTCCCAAGCCCAATAACCGGGAATCCATTCAACGTTTTCTCCATCTGGTTTGAATTCGGGCGGCAGCTCTTTTATGGATTCCGGCGGTTGAGTTTGAACCATCGGGTTCGGAGTTGCATCCCGTTGACTGACTTCGGCAAAAGCTTCATGAAGCTGCCCACGTGTCAGCAAATCAACGTCGGCTTGCTGTTGGGGAATTTGACTCGGGACAGGCGCTTCGATCACGTCCGTCGGTGGATTCAAAATTGAAAATTTTTGCGCGATCAAGAAGTCGCTGCTGAATGTAGAAAAGGCAAGAGCCAGAACTGCTGTCCCAGTAACGCGACGCACTGTAATCAAATTGAGCATGAGTTGTTCCCGGTTTCGATTCTGCTTGCTGCGCGAAGGGCCCAAAAACAAGCAAAGTACTGAAATTCATGCTTGGGCCAACTGATAATACGCAATCGCTGTGCCAATTGGAGAGAAAGGGTTCCACGGTGGGATCAAGAACGGCACACGGAGTGTGCCTACTACGGTAGCAGGCATACTCCGTGTGCCGTTGCTGTTGACGTTAGTAGTTAGGTGTGGGCGGGCGATATTGTTCCGGATCGATCTTGCTAAACCAGTCGATCGTCTTTTGGAGGCCTTCGTGTAGGGGAATTTTTGGTTCCCAACTCAGATGCTTTTTGGCCAAAGTGATGTCCGGTTTTCGGCGCGTGGGATCATCTGCCGGCAGCGGCCGATAAACAAGTTTTGACTTCGATTTGGTCAGCTCGATCGTGAGTTCCGCAAGTTGCTTGATTGTGTACTCGCCCGGATTTCCCAAATTGATCGGGTCAAATAATTCGTCAGGCGCATTCATCAGGCGAATGAATCCTTCGACAAGGTCATCACGGTAACAGAACGAACGAGTCTGCGACCCGTCCCCGTAGATCGTGATGTCCTGGCCCGCGAGTGCTTGGCGGATGAAATTCGACACGACGCGACCATCA
>JANMEB010000531.1:0-2501 GCA_031376585.1 Planctomycetota bacterium
GTCAATCTCAAAGGCAACTTGTTCTTTGCCGCCAACGACGGGACGAACGGAATTGAACTGTGGAAGAGCAACGGTTCGGCCGCCGGAACGAAGATGCTCAAAAACATCCGACCGGGCGCAGCTTCCTCGGAGCCCAAATACTTGACGAATGTGGCGGGAACGGTTTTCTTTTCCGCAAATAACGGATCGAGCGGTGCGGAACTGTGGCGGAGCAATGCGTCCACGATCGGGACGGCACAGGTCGTCGACATCCGTCCCGGCGCGACGAGCTCCTCGCCACAGCAGTTGGTGAACGTCAACGGGACGCTGTTCTTCAGCGCCGATGATGGGGTAAACGGTCGCGAGTTGTGGGAGCGCAAAGGAACCGGTGGCCCCACGACCCTTGTCGCGAACATTAATCCCGGCGCGGCGAGTTCCTCGCCAACCAGTCTGACCGCTGCGGGCGTCAATCTGTTCTTCGCGGCCACGACTGCCGCGAATGGCAATGAGCTTTGGACGCTGAAGAATCCGACGTCGGCAGGCTTGTCATTGATGCAAGGGGCAAGTTTGATCACGGCCGCCGAACCAAACACGTCTAATTCCGTCTGGGAACAATATCCGATCGGTAATGCTGCTTGGCTTAGCCGACCGCCTGCGCAAATCTCCGTCCGGGAACAGACGGACCTATTCAACGCCGATTTACGTGACGAACTCAACGGGGGACGCGCGGGTTTCGTCGAGCCATTGTTCGGTGCTGGCGGGATCGAGGGCGCGGCACATGGCTTCGAGCTGGTCGGCAATCTGTCCCCAATCGTTTTGCCACGCCTCCAGCGTCGGCTCGGGTGGGCAGAGCGGCGCGAACTCGTCGATCAGCAGCACCATCCGCAACAAATGACGCAGGATGAGCCCTTCCTGTTTTTGCGATTTGTAGCTGGTGATATAGCGATTGAAGTCCGTCCCGAACTGCAAGGCTTCGCCGACAACCCAAACCGGCCAAACGCGCACGTCGACAACATCCGGAAACTCGTACTCGAACAGTCGATGTAACTTTTCCGCCAAGGTCAGCGTTCGGACATACTCGCCCGTTGCAAATTCGTCGACTACTTCACCTTCGTCGTCACCTTCTTCCGCGCCGGCAAGACATCCAACGGCGCCACCCGAATCGCTGGTCCAATCGATTTGGGAAGCTCCAGCAAACTCTCTAGCGTCCGGTTTCTTCGCGGGAACGATGCGCCAGCGCACGCCGGCTGACGCTAGAATAAAACTGCGACGAACGACTGTTTGGCAATGAGCGTCGACTGGCCATGATCCGTATGTTGAAAAGGGGTTGGCATGATCCGCAAGTTCCATTGGATTCTTGGATCGGCGTTGATTCTTTTCCTATCCACGGTCCATGTCAACGCGCAACAAGCCGCGCCAGACGAAGAATTATTTCGTCGTGATAATTTGGTCGCTTGGTGCATCGTGCCGTTCGACGATCGCCCGCGCACACCGAGCGACCGAGCCGAGATGCTCGTCCGTCTCGGATTCAGTAAATTTGCCTACGATTACCGGGCCGAACACATCGCTCAGTTCGACGCAGAAATGGACGCCCTCAAAGAGCATCATATTGAGCTCGTCGGTTGGTGGTTCCCCACCACACTCAACGACGAAGCGCGTTTGATTCTCGACGTCCTCAAGCGACATGAAATTCAAACCCAGTTGTGGGTAACTGGCGGTGGCGAGCCGACCTCGTCGCCGCAAACGCAACGCGAGCGAGTCGTCGCCGAAGCCAAACGGATCGGCGAAATCGCTCGCGCCGCCGCCGAGATCGGTTGCCAAGTCGGTTTGTACAACCATGGCGGCTGGTTCGGTGAACCGGAAAACCAAATCGAGATCATGGAAGAACTAAAAATGTCCAACGTCGGCGTCGTTTACAACTTGCACCACGGTCACGAGCACCTCGATCGTTTTGCCGAGCTGATGTCCAAGATGCGACCGCATTTGCTCGCGCTCAATCTCAACGGTATGGTCAACGGCGGTAATCAACAGGACAAAAAGATTGTCCCTATCGGTCAAGGAGATCGGGACCTCGAGTTGTTGCGAATCATTCGCGACAGCGATTACCGCGGCCCGATCGGGATCCTCAACCACACGCAGCTCGACGCGGAGGTTCGCTTGAGGGAAAATCTGGCCGGCCTCGACCGCCTCGTGGGGCAACTTGAGGAGGGGAAACACTAATTTTCGCTAATCCGCGCTAATACGAAGGGCGGAAGTCGAGTTGAACGTGCCTGCCTCTGCGCGGGATCGGCTTGCTCTTAATTAGTGCGGATCAGTGACGATGAGTGTTCCCGGTTTCTTCTTCGCTACAGCAAATCGTCGAGTTCGGTCACCAAGCGAGCGAACTTGCGCATGGCGAGGTCGATGGGTTGTGGTTTTTCCAGATCGACGCCCGCACCGCGAAGCAAATCCAGCGGGAACTTGCTGCAGCCGCCTTGTAAGAATCCCAAATAGTCGGCCAGCTCGCGCGGACCGCCCTTGAG
>JANMEB010000545.1:0-2053 GCA_031376585.1 Planctomycetota bacterium
GTCAAATGTGTAATACCGATCGGTCGTCGAGACATCGTTTACCTTCAAGATTTCGACGTTATGTAAATCGGCTACATAGGCTGGCCCCCCCGCTGTAGATTGACCCACGATCGCCGGTACATAATTCACGCCGTTGCGAAAGGCGATCGCGGCGAAGATGACGGAGAAAATCAAGTTCATAACGACGCCGGCCGAAATGATCGCCATGCGCTGGGCAACGGTTTTGGCTTGATAGCTGCGCGGATCGAGCTTGGATCGATCGATCGGGCCGACTGCGGTGCTTTCTAAATCAAGTCCGGCTGCGGAGACTTCGTGCGTTGCTTCGTGATGCGGATTCTGTGAACGGGTATTTTCGTTTGAAATGTTGGACGGGTTGTCGTCTTGGCCCAGCATTTTGACGTAGCCGCCCAGAGGGAGAATGCCGATCCCGTACTGCGTTTCACCCCATTTCCACTTTAAGAGCGAACGCGGGATAATGACTTGGCGACCGATCTTAATATCGAATGCATCGAAACCGAGATAGAATTTTTCGCACTTCACGCCGCAGGCCTTGGCGACTAAGAAGTGCCCCAGCTCATGTACGAAAATAACTGCGCCCAAACCCAATGCCATCTGAGCGATCGCCCACCAAGATGACAAGCTGGTCCACGAAAATGCCGCAGCGGCGATCAAGCAAAAATCCATCGATGTGTCTCCTGTCGAGCCCAACGATCCAATCGCAATAGCTCGTCCAATGTCGGTTGTGGGTCGAAATCATGGTGGCGCATGACGTCACGGCAAGCCGGGACTATTTCCAAATACGTGAGCTCGCCAGATAAAAACGCGGCTACGGCGGCTTCGTTCGCGGCGTTGACCACCACACCGCAACTGCCGCCCGCACGGGCCACGTCTAACCCCAATTCAATCGCCGGGAACCGATCCGGATCCGGCGGGAAGAATTGCAGCTCCATTGCTTGGCGAAAATCCAACTTGGGGCTCGGCCCTTCTATCCGATGAGGATACGTCAACGAGTATTGAATTGGCAACCTCATATCTGGAGGGCTCATTTGAGCCAAAATCGATCCGTCGCGGAACTCGACCATGGAATGCACGATCGACTGGGGATGGATGACGACTTCGATCTGCTCGGGCCGCAAGTCAAATAACCAGCGGGCTTCGATGATTTCCAAAGCCTTGTTCATCATGGTCGCCGAGTCGACGGAAATTTTTCGACCCATGTCCCAGGTCGGGTGAACCAGTGCTTGTTCGGCGGTCACGTGGGCCAACTCTTGCAAGGAATGATTGCGAAATGGCCCGCCGCTGGCAGTGAGAATGACTCGCGCGACTTCCGACGGGGCACCGCACTGAATCGCTTGAAAGACGGCGCTGTGTTCGCTGTCGACGGGAAGAAGTTTCGCGCCACTGGCTTTTGCCGCGCTCAGCATCAGCGGGCCCGCGGCGACCAGTGTTTCCTTGTTGGCCAAAGCCACATTTTTGCCAGCGTGTAATGCCGCCAAGGTGCTGCTTAAGCCCGCGCTGCCCACCATCGCGGCAATCACCAAGTCAATTTCTGGACCAGTAACTAATTCAGTCAGGCGATCGTGTCCAAATTCGACGCGCGTCGGATCAAGTGTCGGCCAATGGTAGTTGGCTGATTCGCTTTCGTCCGTAGCGACGATCCAGTGCGGTTGCCACTGGCGAGCTTGTTCAACGAGCTCCTTAAAACTCCGATGAGCTGAAAGTCCTACGACACAAATCGGCTGGTCGATCGCGCGGATAACTTCCAGCACATTTCGTCCGATGCTTCCTGTAGAGCCCAAGATGGCGACTCTGGTCGATTGCTTTTTCATCGCGGTAACGAGCTCTTGTTCAATTCCAAATCGCAAAGTGGGCACCGATCAGTGGGCTACTTGCCTGTCGAGAACCGAGGGCTAGTGCCCAGCAGCACTGACTTTCGTAGCGGCACGGCGCAACCCATCCGGTGTCGTTGAGTTTAGCGGCACTTTACCGGTCGGCTTTCGCCGTGCCGCAACAATTCAAAAAGTATACAAATTGGCATTGGGCAAGCGCCCGG
>JANMEB010000573.1:0-1672 GCA_031376585.1 Planctomycetota bacterium
AGTTGCTAACTACTTTAGTAAACCTCTTTGCTGCAGCCAGTCAATCAGCTCTCGGGTCCAATTGATGGCTCCGAGGGAATCTTTGGCTAATCCTAATCCATGCCGACCCTTTTCGTAGATGTGCAGCTCTGCGGGAACGCCTGCTTTCTGTAGCGCGCTAAAAAACTGCAAGCTGTTTTCGACGAGAACCACCGAGTCCTCTGCGGTGTGCCAGAGAAATGTCGGCGGGGTTTTGTGCGTAACCTGTTTTTCGTTCGAAAGTTGCTCGATCACTTTCGGGTCGGCATCCTTGCCCAACAAATTTTCCTGCGAGCCCAGATGCGTGAATTTCTCTCCGAGCGCGATCACGGGATAGCAAAGTATTGCGAAATCAGATCGGCAGGAGACGCGCTGAATGGGATCGGGATCATCGGCGAGTCCCGCATCGAAATGAGTCGCAACTGTGGAAGCCAAATGTCCCCCGGCGGAAAATCCGATCACACCGATCCGAGCGGGATCGACGCGGAATTCCTCAGCTCGCCAGCGCACGATGCGAATCGCCCGCTGTGCGTCTTGCATCGGTGCAGGGTGACCATAGCCTTTGCCGCGATGACGATAGTCGCAAATAAAGGCTGAGATCCCCTGAGAATTCAACCATTTGGCGATGTCGTGTCCTTCATGCCCCATCGCCAGTCCCCCGTAACCACCTCCTGGGCAAACTACGATTGCTGCTCCGTTCGCTTCGGTCTTGGGAGCCAAGTACACAATCAAAGTCGGCTTGTCCTTTTCCTCCACTCCGTTCGCGCCGGGAGCCCCCTGAGCCCATAACAATTCAGTCGTCGGCTCGTCCGCCGTTAACCCGGCTACACCGAACACAAAAAGCAAAGCAATTCCAACTAAACTGCTCCAATGCGATTTCATTTGCATGTTTACCATTCTCTTGAAAGTCAGCAGAATTCGTCTCAATAAAATTCCCGTTCATGATTTCCTGGCCAAGCACCGATTCATCGGATTTTCCACGGCGACCATTCGCGACGCAATAGACCAGGCTCGCTTCAGCTAATGGAAAGCCAACTCCGCGGCGCAATGGCCAGCGCGCCGCGTCGCTTCACATTGCAATCCAGACTATTTATAGTCAATGGACACAGTCCCAAGCTCGCAAGAAAAATAGAGGCGCTATCATGTCCCGTAAACTTTCCCGTCGTCGATTTGTTCAATCTGTCGCGGTACTCGGCGTTGGGCTCCCGACAATTCTCCCATCGGGAATATTGACGGGCCAATCACCCAACGAACGAATGTCGTTTGCGTGTATTGGGATGGGTGGCCAGATGCGAGGTTACTTGATCCCAGAACTCGCCAAGCTCGATCAGCAAATCGTCGCTATTTGTGATGTCGACAAACGCCAGCGTGATAGTGCGCTGCAAATCAAAGGGCTGACCGATGCCAGGGCGTATCACGATTATCGCGAGCTACTCGATAAAGAGTCGGGTGTTGACGCTGTGATCATCGCCACGCCGGACCATTGGCATGTCCCCATTTGCCAAGCGGCGTTGCAAGCCGGCAAACATGTTTATTGCGAAAAGCCACTGGCCCATAGCGTTGCCGAATGTCGTGCTTTGGAGAAGCTGGCGACGAGTCACCCTAACTTGGCGACCCAGACGGGAAATCAAGGCTGTTCGACCGAGGGCTTTCG
>JANMEB010000610.1:0-1048 GCA_031376585.1 Planctomycetota bacterium
CGGCGATCGCCAATGCCAAATCGAGCATCTCGCGTTGCATTCGACATCGAATCTCGACAGCAGCGACCGTATGCCCTGAGGGCAAAAATAAACTCGACAAGATTTGTCCTACGGCTTTGCCTTTGGTTTTCGGCCCAGCGAAAATTAGACGAGCCGCCCCGAACGCATCGTCAAATGGTGGTTTCAGCGTTGTCTCCAACGCTTCCAATTCGCGAAGTCGAATCAAGTCGTCCGGCTGTTTCAATTGCTCGACGATCGCGTCGATATTTTTCGAAACGTCGCGGGCCGCAATGGACCAATCGACTGCGGACCAAGTCAGCCGTCCCACCGTGCGCGACGTGCTCGAATCGTCGCCAATTGCACTGGCCAACCCTCCCATACCCTTTTTTTCGACCAACTGAACGACGTCGAGCAACATGTACCGTTCGGCAGCGTCAATGGATTCGGCAAGCTTCAAATCAAGGCGATTTGCTTGCAGAAACTGGCGATAGTTTGCCAATCCCTCCGGCGTGATTTTCTCATTCCCGAGTACACGGCTTGCCGCATGAAACGCAATCCCGTCGAGCGCGATCCCGACCAATTTTTCCACCAAGCAAAGCCCTTGGGAGACGTGAGCCGCCATGCGATGAATGGATTCCAGATCGGCGATGGCCGCGTTCGTGTCGCCGCGTGAAACGGCGTTCATCGCGTGGGCACCCATGAAATGAGCCAAGTCACGCATTCTCTGCGCATATTCAAGACAACAACTCATCGCCTTGCCGCCGGGGTCGTCTGCTTCAAGCGTCGAGACGAAGGGATAGACGTATTTTGGTTTTCGCGCGGCCGCGTGAATCGCCTCGACGTGTCGTGCGTTTTCTTCAAGCCATCGAGCGTAGTCCGGAAACTCCTCTTTCGTCCACGGTCGCTGCGTGATTTGCTCCCACGGATTTTGTTCGCCGTCCTGCAACGCGGATCCAACGGCAATCGCTTGCATCGATACATACGGATTGTCGTTGGGAATCGAATCGATCTTCAGCCATTTGCACAACTCGGCCTGTTCTGCCTCTGG
>JANMEB010000385.1:0-4874 GCA_031376585.1 Planctomycetota bacterium
GCCACGGTGCAAGGCATCTTCGATGCGTCGCAAATCGGCAGCATTCAAAACGTCGGCGTTGCTCCGGCCCATCGAGGGCTTGGGCTCGGCTCAGTTCTGCTCCATCGCTCCCTGACTGGCTTTCAACACGCCGATCAGCGATTCGCAACCCTAGAAGTCACGGCTCGCAACTCCGGCGCGCTACGCTTGTACCAACGGATTGGATTTGAAATCGTGCGAACCGTCTACCGTTCCGTCGAGTTGGTTTTTGAATGAAAATATTTTCCCTCTCAGTTATTCAAATTGTGAGGGTAAGGTGAGTGTTCTAACAGTTTCTATTTTGACGCGCTCGTCGTCGAAGCAGATGGCACCAGCGCGCTCGGATCGACCAAATTGAAAAAATGACCGTGGTCCGCCGTTACGATCAATGCGCTTTGCTCCCAAGCCTGATTTTTGTCGATCCAGGCCGTGATGACTCGAACCGCATCGTCGCCACTGAAAACCGCACCAATCGAATCATCAATGTTGTTTTCATGATTCGCCCAATCGACGTCTCCGGCTTCCACCATCAACCAAAAACGATCTCGTCGCTTATGTAAAACGCGAATCGCGGCTGTTGTCATTTCGGCCAGCGTCGGATTCTCAGTGATATCGGCCGCTGTATAACGCTCGGCCGTCTTTGCACCGCGCGTTGGATCGAACCTCCCGTCTGCCGTTTGAAACGGCAAATGACCTGTCGGAACGCCGAAAAAACCCAGCAAACGGTGCTGCTCTCGAATCGCAGTATCAGCCGCATCGTTCAAAAGTGCAGAACCTTGCTTGCCTGACGTGCGAATGGCGACCTCGTACGTTCCACCCTTGCGACAATCAATCGCTTTCATGTCCTCGTCGGTCAAATATCTATTTCCGGGGACGTAATTTTTCCCTTGCCGATCTTCAGCATCCTTGTCGTCCCCCCAACCTGCGCCAATCAAGACGTCGACGCCTTTCAACGATTTGACGCGATGGGAAATCGATGGCCTGCCAATCAAATCACGGCACAAGTCTTGATAGTCGTCGCGCGACACATTGTTGGCATACGTAGCCGCTGGCGTTGCGTGGCTAATCGGAACCGACGTCACGACTCCGACTGCAAAGCCATTTTCGGCTTGCAGCTTTTGGGCTAGCGGAGTCACTTGCTTTCCTTCTTCGTCCACATTGATCGCGGCGTTGTAAGTCTTGATTCCGCTGTTCA
This sequence comes from Planctomycetota bacterium, assembly GCA_031376585.1. GTDB lineage: Bacteria > Planctomycetota > Planctomycetia > Pirellulales > Pirellulaceae > JANMEB01. The sequence continues at coordinate 1,214 of JANMEB010000385.1, forward strand.
TTGAAGTTGCCGACGATGCCGAATCGGTCACAACATGCAATCGTTGCCGATATTTTCCCATTAAATAGTCGGCCACAACGCCATTTGACCACGGCGTCGCTCCGCCAAGTGAAGCGTCAAATCCACCCATCCTGTCGTCGTCGTTGCGAGCCGTTTGCGCGTCGACATCGAGTTTGTATCTGTCCGTTCGAGGACTGGTCGCCATGAAGCCATAATCGATGACGGGTGATTTGTAATCCAGGAAATGCAATCCCATCCCGCGACCGGCCTTGTATCCCTCACGACCAAGTCGCACTGTGGCTGCCGCATGCGTCGTCTGCCAATCCATTCCGTCGAAGATCACCAGAAAAATATATTTCTTTCCGCTGGCAACCGCTTGCTGCTGAAGCGAATAGATTTGCGTCTGATCAAAATACTCAGCAGCTGAGTTCAAGCTTTCGGTCGGCACGAATCCGTAGATCGCTTTTAGTTTTTCCTCGCTGCGATAGACGCTGTGTTCGCCATCGAAGCCGTCCAAAGTCATCCCAAACGTGTAAACGGGAATAAGGCGATTCGAATGATTGGTCCACGAAGAATATTTGTCTGGGCTTCCACCCCAATGACCCCAAGTCGCTGAGCCACTTTCGATGGCCGCGAATTGCAGAGCTCGCACGTGATCGGGGATTTCCTGTGCAAAACCGTTGCCACTTACGCCGAAGGCAACCCCCCACATCGCGATCACGCTACGGCAACCTACTTTCCAAGTGAACATTATTGCTCCTGATGCAATCCTTCGTTCCGCAGGTTTATGAACACGGCCGGCGGCCGACCAGACTAATCTTACGAGCGAGCCCAGTCGGACGTCGAGGTATGGTACGGCGTGCAACTTGAAATGTGTTCGAGCGGGAATTCGCCAGCGCAATCGATTCAGCCGAACCAACCGCTAAATTCCTACGTCCGCCACGGCAATACTGTCGAACCGACTTCGTGGCTGTCGAAACGCCGCAAGCCACAAGCTAGATTTCTAGGTTCGTTTTATTCTCCAACCGTTGTTCCCTTCGCTAGACAAAGTCTTTATGTCGCCAACAGAAACCAACCGCGCGTCCAATTCCAACATTGACGCTTTGCTGGATCAGATCCGTAGCATCGCTAAAAAAGGGGAAGACGAAGCTTCGCCACAACAAGCCGCGACGACGACGGCCCCAGACGCTACCGAGTTTATCCCGACTTCTCCCAAGACTTTGTACGAAGCAGGTGTGTCCGACACGTTTGTCGAAGAACTCATTTGCAAGTTTTTGTTGGCCAAAGGCGAATGCACGGGCCGCGAGATCGGCGAACAAATCAAGCTTCCGTTCGCTATCGTTGAAGAATTCCTGGCTCGGCTGAAGAAAGAGCAGATTCTCTCGTACATTGGCCAAGCGGCGATGAACGATTATGTCTGCAAATTGAGCGAAATGGGTCGCGAGCGTGCATTGCGCTACACGCGTATTTGCACTTACTACGGCGCAACGCCCGTGCCCCTGAGGGATTACGTTCAAGCCGTGAAACGACAGTCGCTCGAAAAACAACATCCATCCGAAGAGGATTTGCGAACCGCATTTTCCGATCTGCTGATCAACCAAAACATGTTCAACAAACTGGGTCCCGCGATGAACTCCGGCAAAGGCATGTTCTTGTACGGATTCCCAGGCAATGGAAAAACCAGCATCGCCGAGCGAATGACCGCCGCATTCGGCAAATACATTTGGATCCCGCGCAGCATAATGATCGACAGTGACGTCGTGCGGCTTTACGACCCAATGGTCCACGTTGATGCTCCGCTGGAAACCAAAAAAGGCTTGCTTGCAGCCGCCAACGTCGACTCACGCTGGGTTCGCATTCAACGGCCCACAATCGTCGTCGGTGGCGAGCTGACGATGGAGCATCTCGAAATCAACTACAACCACATCACGGGAATTAGCGAAGCGCCCGTACAACTGAAGAGCAATTGCGGGATTTTGGTTATCGACGACTTTGGCAGACAGCGAATTTCTGTCACCGAGTTACTCAATCGCTGGATCGTGCCGCTTGAGAAACGATTTGACTTTTTGCGGACAAGTAACGGTAAGAAAACACAAGTCCCATTCGACCAATTGGTGATCTTTTCGACCAACCTGGAGCCAAGAGATTTGGTGGATGGCGCGTTTCTTCGCCGCATTCCATACAAAATCGAAGTCCCAGACCCGACTCGAGACGAGTTTACGAAACTGTTTGAGATCATCGCACCGAAAATGGGCTTTGAATTCAAAAGGTCTTTAATTGAAAATTTGATCGAAAAGCACTTTTTGCCAAATTCTCGCCCGTTTCGAAACTGTCACCCGCGCGATCTGTTGCTGCAAATCAAAAACCACTGCATGTACCGAAAGATTCCCGCAGTACTCAGTGACGAAGGCTTCGATTTCGCCTGCGAAAATTATTTCTCCGTCGTCTAGCGCGTCGAATAGCTTGCAAAGTATGGCTGGGCAACCTCCTTGGACTGCTTTTACAGCCACTAGCATTGATTTCGCCGAGCCAATCGAGACGCCTCGACTTTTATTCTGAATTCAAGTACAATCTGCAGCATCAATCAATATCGCGGGGTGGAGCAGCCCGGTAGCTCGCGAGGCTCATAACCTCGAGGTCGTAGGTTCAAATCCTGCCCCCGCAACTTTTCCTAAGTCCTTGCCCGGTCATACAGGCGTTGTGAACAGCCGAAGCGAATTGCTTCGGCTGTTTGCGTTTTATCACGACGATCGCTGTTTTTCTGGCGGCTCCTTGGTCTTTCGTAGACTTTCCCAATCTTTCGGTCGACGTTGTCGCCACTAGCGCTTGCAATGCGCCGCGCCACAGATTTATTTTTCCAATCCACGATTCTCGCGGTTGTTGTCGTCAACTTGGGCCGTAGAGATCGCTTTCCGCTGCTGGTCATTGTAAAAGTCGCTGACTAGCGGTCGTCGCAGATCTTTTTTCGACAACTGTTCGAGCAGCGTCAACAATTCAGCTACGATTTTTGGTTCCGCATCAAGCTCTAGTCCTGCAGTTCGTGCAAGCCAAGTTGTATAGCCACCCAACGCATGTTGCTCCGGCGGCGGAATATATCCTTCCGCGCCATTAGCCAATTCGATGTTGATAAGCGGTTGCAGCGGCGATTGTGCTTTGAGCTTTAAACCTGTAATACCGAATACTTCATTCGGAATTGCGGCGATTCCCAAGTCGCCGATACGTATCGCCTGCAATACAAGTTCTGCCGAGGGATTTTCGTTCAGCCAGACAGCTTGCTCGGCGTAAACTTCGGGAAGGTCTTTCGGCCGACGCTGCCCCCGAGTCGCATTGACCTCGCGAGCCCAGGTCAAGCGAGCGTCGCTCGGCATTCGTCGGGACAGCTTTAATCGCGTCTCGACAATCCCAATCGGCGAGGAATTCCGATACTCAATCGAGCCGAGGGCATTGAGCGCTAGGGTTGCTAATTCCTCTGAATACTGACGCCGAACGTATGCCGATCTTTGCGGCTGGCTGTAATTCATCCAATGTTGATCGCCACTGGTCCCTTGCGACATGAGCGCAACGAACCGTTCAGATTGCTTTGGCGCGGGCGTAGGCTGCAAACGCTCTTCGACAATTTGAGCAAACTCCCCAAAATAATCTGCGGAAAATCCTTCGCCTG
>JANMEB010000612.1:0-2021 GCA_031376585.1 Planctomycetota bacterium
CCAGAGGCACACCGACTGATGCCTTATAACTGGCCGGCCAACGTTCGCGAGTTACCCAACGTGATCGACAGGGCGGTTGCACTCACGCACGTCGCCCGACTCGGGCTCGATGATTTGCCGGAAAAAATTCGAGATTTTGACAAAGCTCGTGTTTTGTTCGGCGGCGACGATCCCAAGGAACTAGTCTCGCTCGAAGAAGTCCAAGGTCGCTATATCGCACACGTTTTGGATGCCACCGGGGGAAATCAAACTCAAGCCGCTCGGATTCTCGGCGTCGACCGCAAGACGCTGTATCGAAAACGGAAGGAATGACGCGAATAGGCCGATTCGCCGAGCGTCGCTGCCGCCGGTTGACCATGGTCGATTCGGCCGAATACACTGACTCGTCGGATTCGGCTGCGCTCAGGCGGCAATCCGCTGATTGGGCACGGAAAAGCTTGTCGACAAGAGGAGATCCGCGTGGGGGGACTTTGCGTTATCGGTCTGCAATGGGGCGACGAAGCCAAGGGTAAACTCGTTGATTGGTTGGCCGAGGGTCAAGACATCGTCGTTCGCTACCAAGGCGGCGCGAACGCGGGCCACACCGTCGTTGTCGGCGGCCAAACTTACAAGCTCCATCTGATTCCCAGCGGCGTGTTGTGCCCGCGCGTCCTAAACGTCGTCGCGGCCGGCGTGGTCTTGGACCCCGCGGTTATTTTGCGCGAAATTCATGGCTTGCGCGATCGCGGAATTGACTTGGTGGGACGGCTCGTGCTCAGCGATCGCGCGCATGTTGTTTTCCCGTGGCACGCGGCAGAAGACCGAGTTTGGAACGATTTGGTTCAAGGCGCGGATAACATCGGCACGACGCTGCGCGGGATTGGGCCATGTTATCGCGACAAGGCTGGACGCAGCTTTGCCATTCGATTGGGCGATTTGATCCGTCCTGGACTGCGCGAACGGATTGCGCAGATCGCCCGTATCAAGGCCATCGAGCTGTCGTCCATTTCGAAAGGCGAGCCAATTACATTCGATGTCGATGAAATCACAAGAACCTATTTGGAATACGCCGAAATATTGCGACCCTACATAGCCGATTCAACTGCGATTTTGTTGGATGCGATCGACGAAGACAAACAAATCTTGTTCGAAGGCGCCCAGGGATCGTTGCTCGACCTGGATCATGGAACTTTTCCGTTCGTGACTAGCAGCAACAGTTCGGGCGTCGGAACGCCAGCCGGATCGGGCGTCCCGCCACGTTTTATTTCAAAAACGATCGGCGTGATGAAAGCTTACAGCACGCGCGTTGGCGGCGGACCTTTTCCGACGGAACTGCATGATGAGATTGGACACCACATTCGCGAGCGCGGTCGAGAATATGGAACAACGACTGGTCGTCCTCGGCGCTGTGGTTGGTTCGACGGAGTGGCAGTCCGCTATTCGGCTCGCCTCAGCGGTGCGACGAGTTTGGCCATCACCATGTTGGATGTGTTGAGCGATTTGGACGAAATCAAAATTTGTGTCGCCTACGAAATTGACGGCAAAACGACGCGACAATTTCCCAGCCACGTCGAGGACTTGGCGCGAGTCAAGCCAGTATTCGAACGATGCCCCGGCTGGAATTCGGAAATAACCCAGTGCACCACGTTGGAAGAACTTCCGCAGCTCGCGCAAGACTATGTCGACCGATTGGCCAACTTGGTCGGCGTTCCCATCGATACCATTTCGGTCGGACCTGACCGTCGCCAAACGATCGCTTGTCATCAAGATCAACTTGCGTAGCGAGGCGTGGGAAATAAGGCATGAGGTAGGTGACGAAAAGCTGCCGGCGCGAGTCGGTCGTGCTAATACAACTGGCTAGGATGCCGAACGATAAACGCCTTGAAATGGAAACCAGTAGACGTGCCGACGAAACCCGGGTTGATTCGAGAAGTTATCGGTGTGCCGCGCGAGAGAATGCCGGAACATATTGCCGTCATTATGGACGGCAACGGGCGGTGGGCCCAGCAACAATCGTTGCCACGCATCGAAGGCCATCGCCG
>JANMEB010000632.1:0-5788 GCA_031376585.1 Planctomycetota bacterium
CGAAGTCGCCAGCGCCGTTTGCTTCCTCCTCAGCCCGCGATCATCGGGTATCACTGCCCAGCGGTTAGTAATCGATGCGGGCATGAGCATCAATTACTTTGACTGCGCCATTATCGAACGAGCGATGCGCGATTAGCCAACCGTCGTCCAGTTTCCGGGTACCGAAAAAGAATCGCTTCCTAAGCCGCCATCGGCCACACCCGAGAGTGGAACCGATAATTGAACGGTGATCAAATCGTTTCCGTCGAGCGCGTTGATTCGGACTTTGTCGACTGCGTCGTTGATGATGCTGTCGGTTTCCAGGATCGCTGCGCTACCGACATTCCGACGAACAAAACTTTGCGCGGTCGGAGTAATAAACAGTAGCCGCAAATCATCTGCACTGTTAGTTCCCTCAAGGATGTATTCATCCACCCCCCCGTTTCCAACCATCAAGTCATTGCCACCGCCACCGATCAGGATGTCATCGCCGGTACCGCCACGCAATGTATCGTTCCCCAATCCACCATTCAAAGTGGCTTTTCCAGGGAACCCAACTGCGATGAGCAGATTATCGCTAACGCCACCAGTCATGGTCGCAGTTTCTAGCTCCGAGAAGAAAATTCTGCCGCCTCCAATGCTGCTGATGACGCGAGACTGGTTGATCCTCCAATCAGCATCGCCAACCACCGCTAACCGATCAATTCCCAAGCCGGCGCGGAAACGGAAAACGCCACCCAAAACCGGTAACAACAAATCGGGCGTATCGACGGTCATGAGATCGGCACCATTTCCAGTGGTTACATTCACATCGAACAAGCCAACAGCCTCCAGGCTATCTGTCGCGAAGAACACTGAATCATTTGCCAAAACTCCACCCGCATCATGCGTTGCAGTATCGATCGTAAAGTAGGGAACATGGTCAAAAACCACCGTTCCAATGGAAACCCCTGAGCTCGAACCATTAATTCTCGTTGCGTTGACTCCTCCAAAGCCTGTTGCAGGAGAAACGCTCAAAACATCGGCGCTTCCTTGTGTTTGCAACCGGAATGAGCTTGAACGGGTGACGTTCACGTTTTCAATGCCGTACATCAAAAACAACTTGCCATCCCATGTGAACCGGCTCGCATCGATCGAATTTGCTGTCGGGCGATACACGGTTAGCTCTCGAGTCGTCCCGATATAGTTAAGAGTATCTCCGTCACCAGCGTTTGCTGAAAAGACCAACGGGTGTAGCGTTTGAAATGTTCCACCGAACGTAAAATCGACGGTAAACGTATCCCTCTCGCCGCTTTGACCAATAAGTTGCACACCTAAAATTTGGTTGAGAATTCGTTCTTCCACGACCATTCCCAGGTTTCGGTCATAGATCTCAACTAAATCGCCATTGCGTCGTAGAACAATGTCATCTGGTCCAACTCCAGAAGTGGTGAACACCAGCTCTTGAGTCAATCGCGACAAGAAGCCATCCGTAAAACCTACACTTGTAAAGTTGTTGGTTCCGAGTCCTGGATTGAAGTCCACGGTCGATCGGTAGGTGCCAGCGAGATAGATATAGCCTAAGCCGTCCAAACCGATTTCTTGGCCGACGTCAGCATCGGTGCCACCAAAGGACTTGGCCCAAGAAAAATTCTGCGCGTTGTCAATTCGAATCACGAAAACGTCCTGCTCTCCGTTGCTGCTCAAGAAGAATTCGCCAACTCCCGGATCGAAATCGACCATGGAGCGGAATTCTCCCGTGACGTAAGTATTGTTGTTGCTGTCCTTTGTCACGGCGCGAGCAATGTCGTTTCCACTACCGCCAAAACTACTCGCCCAAACAAAATTTCCCGAAGTGTTTAGTTGCAGCAAGTAGGCATCTTCGAGTCCATTACTTGCCAATTCATGAAAGCCCACCCCGGGGTCGACATCGACAAAGCCTCGAAACGATCCGGAAATCAGGACGTCGCCTAACGGCGACACGAACATTCCTTGGGCACGATCATTGAAATCGTCGCCAAACGACTTTGCCCAGATTAGAACGCCGCTCAAGTCTAACTTGACGACAAATACGTCCTCGCCAAAATTACTTGAAAGAACGGCTGAGAATAGGCTGGGGTCGAAATCAACCGATCCAGTGAAATAGCCCGACAAATAGATATTGCCAAAACTGTCCAGCGACATGTTAGTGACCGAGTCGGTACTAAAGAAAATTCCGGTAAATGACTTGGCCCAAATAAGTTCACCGCGGTCGTCCAATTTGGTGATAAACGTATCGCTGAAACTAGGTGCCAAGTAAAAGAACTGCGGCCCTGGGTTAAAATCTACAAAGTCTCCAAAGATGCCGGCGACGTGGACATTGCCAATAGAATCAACCGCGATGCTTCGTCCTTCGTCGACCGCGTCAAAACCAGAAAGCGCTTTGGCCCAGATCAAGATGCCTTCGCTATTGAATTTGGACACAAAAATTTCGTTAAACGAATTGCCCGGCAAAGCGACAACACCTGGTCCTGGATCAAAATCGCTCGGAATTGGGAAAAGGCCGAAGTACGGTGGAATGTTGTACATGCCCGTAACGTAAACATTTCCCAGAGTATCCACCGTTACGGCATTGCAGCGATCCCTCGCTGAACTACCAAACGTCCTCGCCCAGACCAGGGCCCCGCTCGCATTGAATTTTGCGAGATAAGCATCTTCAATGGACGGCGACGCGTCGTAAAGGAAAATAAACGGCTGAAGCCCCGCTTCACCCGTTTGAGTTTCTAAAGTACTCACAGCGCTCCAAGAAACCCCTTCCCATTGAGCTAGGTGCAAGTCGTTGTTATCGTCCTGCACCGAAAGCATAATCCGATTTTCGTCCGAGTCGGAAGTCAGCGTCATTGAGTTTGGCGTGGCACCGATATCAGGCCCGACCATCGCGGCCGACCAAGCGGCGTTGGTACCTGTCCCCAGAGTGCGATACGCAATGGTGTTCGTCATGCTGACGCCATACGTCGCAAGCAGGGTCCCCGTAAGTCGTTCAAAGGCCAGCCCCATGTTCAGGGCCAAATCCGTCGCTGAATTGGTGGTAGCGACCAAGGCAGAGCCCCAAGCAGCACCACTCCAAACTGTAAACCAAATTTCATTCGCATCAGTCAGTATCCCAAGCGCGATTCGATCGGTGTTCCGATCCGACGCAAGAATCGCGAACGAGAAATCCGTTACCGAGATTCCGGCTGGTGGGTTCACCACGATTGCCGCGCTCCAATTCGAGCCGCTCCAGGTTCGATACTCGACGCCACCGCCAACATTGGTGTTATCGTAGACCACCAAGCCCTGCCCGCTCTGTGACTCGAATGCTACAGCAGAATCGGTGGAACCAAGGGATGTGGCGGAGCCCAACAAAATGCCGTTACCCCAGGTGGTCCCGTTCCAAACCATCGCATAGTCGTCCGATCCATTATTTGTGACTTGCAAAATGACTTGATCGGTGTTTACGCTCGCGGCCAAATGAATATTTGTAGCAACGCCGGCAAGCGGGGAATTGAAGGTAAGTTCGGCAGTCCAGAAGGTACCGTTCCAAACTCGAAATGAAACATTGTTTGTGCCATTGGTACCATTGCTCCAAACTAGAATCGCGTCGTCGCTTAGGCCTTCATAAACGACATCAAAGCCGTGCTGATCGCTCGCCGCACCAGATGACAATGAAAACGGCAGGGCAGACCAAACTCCGCCGGAAAAGATTTCGCCGGAGATTTGGCCAGTGGTTGTGACACCGACCAAGATTTTCTCCTCACGATCCTTCGCGTCAGCACCGTCGATGATTCGCCATTCACCAACGGCAGGTGTATTCTGAGCGGTTCCGAAGTTCGAGCCGTCCCAATCCGCCACGTTCGGCGTGTTGTCGCCGACAGATCGCCAAATCGCAGCGTCACCCCCGCCTGCAGCGGTAAGTCCGGAAGCATATTTGACACTTCCGCCAACCGAGCCAGCAACAAATGTGTTTCCAGCAGAATCGACAAACATCCCTTGGATCGTATCATTTGCCTGAGACCCGAACGGTGTGACCGACACAAAATCGCCTGTCAACATCCATCGTGACTCCAACGTCTCGCAGCTCAGACTTACGAAATGGCCAAAGCCTCTCGGTTTTTGGTTTGCGGCTGGTCCACGGCGATTACTTAACTTGCGGGTCAGCCACGCAAGCTTTGGGGCGATACTCATTTTTCAATCCTTGTGGCAATGAAATTTATTCGATGAAGTCATGCGGTGGCGAAATTCGCCAATAGGTAAAGCGTAAACCTGCATTTTTATAGAATAACCAAGCTCGTCAACGATTGAAACCTTTTTCAGGCCTCGGAATCTCAAATTCAATTTCAATAAATGCCTTTGTTACCACGTGCTGCCATCGCTTCCCATGACGGAAAAACCAGCTAAATTCCGCGAAACCACGGACATTTGGCCAAAAGAGGCGGCTCCACGGCAAGCGCAGCCGGCAATGGGCTCGGTGGCCAGCGTTCAAAGAATTCTTGGCAATTAGGGCTTCGATCCTGCAAACGACACTTCGGCGAGCACATCATTCGGGCTCCGTTTGACAAGGCTGCTTCCGACAGGCGCCTTATCCAATTTGCCACGAAACTTTCGGGCATGGCACGAATAGGTCAGCCCGAAACCATGACCTTCACCGTTATAATCTTGGAGACTTGGAATCAAGTCGGAAACCAAAAAAGCGATGATCGTTGCCGAGACGGGAACTTGCCTTACGTAGGTCGGGCAGCAAACACACTGCATTCATTTTTTAAAGCGTTGATCGAGGCAAGCACCTATGGAGATTCGAATTCCTTGTTCGCATTGCGGAAAGGTATTGCTCGTGCAAAGCGAGTCCGCCGGAACGGTCGGCGTTTGCCCGGCTTGCCATCAAAAAATAAATATCGTCCGACCGATACTGGGTAATACACCGAATCAAATTGCCGATACTCTCCCATCGGCGCCTCAAGCGGCGCGTGGATCAACTCCAACCTCTAAATCAAATCCCTCGAGCGGATCGGGTAGCCATTCTAACGTTGCCAAACGAAAGTGCTCGTCGTCCCAAGATATTTCGGACATCGAGTTTCGATCACCCAATTCCATCCCGTCGTCGATGGCATCGCGTCCGACCGCTGCGGGGGGCAGTGCGTCGATCGTGGATCCCTTTGCGGAACAACCGGATGCGGCTTGGTATGTTCGCCCGCCGGGTGGCAGTCAATATGGACCAGCTTCCAACGAGGAATTTAAATTGTGGATTGCTGAAGGCCGCGTCGGCACACAATCGATCGTCTGGAGAACTGGTTGGACGGATTGGCTTCCGGCAAGTCGTGTCTTTAATAATTTGACCGATATGCCGGGTGGCCTTGCCTCGACGAGCGTGCCTAAAGCATCCAAAGCTGCGGAATACATCGCAATGCGGCGCAAACGTTTTCGCGTTAGGCCAATCCATTACGTCGCGATTGGTTTCGGCCTGGTCGCGCTGCTCTGGATTTGCAGTAAAATCTTTCTTTGAGGCTAGCGGCAAGCGTAGACTTTCCATGCGGTCGGCCGTCAGGCGCTTGCCCACGGTATCCGGGGGAACCGGACGCCGGTGCGCTCCGCCGGAAAACGGTTTGCTAATCTCTCGCACCAAATCTATTCTTTCCAAGGAGTCTCCATGAATCGTTGGCAAATTTTTCTTCTGGCGTGCATCGCACCGATGGCTTTGACAAACGTCGTCATTGTCGCTCAAGATAAATCGAAATCGGATGCCTCGTCCGGGCAAGTTGACAAAGCCAAAACGGGCAAACCAGAACCCGCCGCCGACGCAAAGCCACTTGATCCG
>JANMEB010000695.1:0-1240 GCA_031376585.1 Planctomycetota bacterium
GCGAATTCCGCGTCGACGGCGGTGAGCGAAACAGCATCGGCGAGAGTCAGTCGAACGGAACCGGCTTGGCGAGTCGCGGATTGGTTGCTGACTTTGGCGGTGAATTCGATGATGTCTTTTTCGCGCAAGAATCGCGGAGCGTTGGGCTGCACCATCAGTTCCTTAGCGGTGACGACTTTGTCGGTCAAGAATCCGCTGCGTAAGTCCTTGTCATGCGCAAAGCCCATGAATTTCCATTCGGTGAGCGCCTCGGGCATGGTGAATTCGATGCGGACCGTACCGTTTTCGCTAACCAAATGTGGGAAGAAAAAAGCGGTCTCATTGAGATTCGTCCGAGCTGAGACTTTGCTGAGGTCAGGTGGCGGCTGTGACGGGGGCGCTTTATTGCTCTCGTTAAGACTCTTGCCACCAGTGACAGTGGAAATTTCATCGCTGAGTGTCGAATCCGACTTCGCCATTTCGTTCCTTCCGCCGCCGCCACTTTCTTCCATCGCCATTGCTGCCATCGGCGCACCGTTGGCCATCGCCCGAGAACCTAGACCTCGCCGAAAAAACTGCTCCACGAGGTTGGCGATTTCGGACGGGAAGTGACGGTAGGTCAACTGATCGTCGACGTAGGGCACATTCCAGCCGTAATAGAGATGTTGAAGCGATTTGAGTTGGTTCTCAAAGCGTGAGTTGAAACGAATCTGCTCGGTTCGAAATACATTGAAGCCTTGCAGCCAGTTGTGGGGAAGAAATGCATCAAGCGAAGCATCGTAAAGTCCGGCCACCATTTCTGCCGTGACCTTTTCGGCGTCCGGTCCGGTGATGATCGCGGTCCAAGTCTCCTTGGCTCCCGGTTGAAGTTTGGAAACGAAATGTTCCCATTTCACTTTGAGATTTTTATTGCTCCACGGAACATCGACGCGCATCTGGGATAAGTACGCACGATTTTCCCGAACGTAAGTCACGCGCAGTATAAACCCGCCGCGCATGGATTCAGAAACCGGGACGCGAATGACGTGCTGAGTCTGCTTGGGGTCGGTCCAATACGATTTCAAAATTTTGCCACGATGTTCGAGTTCCACAAACGCGGATCCCGTTTCGTATCCTGTTCCCCAAAGAGCGAGGAATTCTTGGCCCGGCTCCACGGTCCAAATCGGCGAAGTCAGCACGTTGGCAAGTTTGGTTGGGAACTGCGTCGCTGCAAGATCGTAGACTTGAAAAACGATTTCGTTGGTCACAAGTTTTCCAAACC
>JANMEB010000703.1:0-4157 GCA_031376585.1 Planctomycetota bacterium
GCGCCTTACAACAAAGCTCGCTGCGATGGAAATTTTTCAACTGGAGGCGGCAGTTGGAGATCGTACATCGATTACTCCGGCGGCGGCATGACCGACTGGGGTGCTCACCACTTCGGCGGAGCGACTTTCGCGGTGGACTGCCGCGACCAGCAACCGGTCGAAGTCACGTATCACAAGGAACCGGAAGGGACGTATCTTTCGTACAAATACGCCAGCGGCTTGATCATCTATCACAATCGGCCGAATATCGAAAACCTCAAAGTCGAAGGAACGCCGGGCGAGCAGCGCGAGGCCAAATCGGTGCCGACTTACCAAGGCGAAGGGGGCATTTACGGCGACTTTATTCACTGCGTGCAGACTCGCGAGAAACCATTTCGCGATATCGAATACGCGGTCAACACAGTTACGCTCAGCCACCTCGGCATCATCGCTTATCAATTGCAACGGTCGCTCAAGTGGGATCCGGCCAAGCAGGAATTTACCGGCGACGAAGAAGCCAATCGATTGCGTGATCGGGCTCGTCGCGAGCCGTGGCAACTGTAGTCGTCATCGTTTCGCAAGTCCGCTGTGCGTGTGAACCAACTCAAGATTTACCATTGAAATAGAAATGAAAATTACCATGATTGATCAAGCATTCGAAGCCTTGAAGACGTTTGATTGGGGCGCTGACCGCGCCGTTTTGAATACGATCGATGAAGCCGTGGCGTCCACATACAACGACGCTGCGGCTCGGGCTGAGCTTGAGAAGAAGTTGATTGCCGCTTTGGATGGAAGCCTGACCCGTGCCGGCAAGGATTTTGTCTGCCGTATCCTGATGGCGATAGGTACTGCGGCTTCGGTTCCGGTCCTCAGTAAATTGTTGGCTCAGCCTGACGATGCCCACTTGGCTCGCTTTGCTCTGGAACGGATTCCCGGAGCAGATGCCCGGCAGGCACTGTTGGAATCGCTTTCGAAATCGAAGGGGGCTCAACTTTTGGGGGTCATCGGTTCGCTGGGGTCGCGCCTCGAACCCGAATCCATTGTCGCGCTTGCCGGGTTGTTAGCGAACGCGGATGAAAACGTCAGCGTCGCAGCCGCCTGCGCGCTGGGAGCAATTCGCAACTCGGAAGCCGCCAAAGCACTTGGCAGTGCCAAACCCGCGAGCGATTTCGCCAAGATGGCGGTGATCGACGCGCGACTCGCTTGTGCGGAAGGGTTGCTGGCCAACGGCAAAGCGGCCGAGGCGCTGCCGATCTACAAATCGTTGGTTGGCGATGATGTGCCGAAGCACGTAAAGCTCGGGGCGACTCGTGGAATCTTGGCTTGTGCCGGTAAGAAATAAGCCTTTCGTGTTCCCGGAGTCGACGGTCGTGAATTGCTTTCGCATAGTGTGCTTGGTTGCGGCGTTGGTACTTAGTTGGGTTGCTGTTTCGGCCGAGCAACTGCACGCTCAAGAGAACGCGGAGTTAATGGATCTCGTCGTGGAATTGCTCAACGACGACGACAAGGACATGCGTGCTGTGGGGTTAGAGCAAGTCCGCACCGAGTTGAAAGGCGACGCGGCGACGCGGCAACTGCTGGCGTTGGTGCCGAAATTGAAACCCACCGCTCAGGCGGCCCTGATCGTGGCTTTTGGCGATCGAGGTGACATATCGGCCCTCCCCGCATTGGTTGAAATCATCACCGATAATTCGCGCGACGTGGCGGTCAAAGCGGCAGCCGTCCAAGCGATTGGTGCACTGGGTAGCGAAGCCGATTTGCCCATGCTTGTGGGGCTGCTCTCTAGCTCAAGCCCCGAACTCAAGGCCGCCGCCCGAGCCAGCCTCATTCAACTGCGCGGCCGCGAGACGTTGCGGGCAATGTCTTCCGCGATGGCTTCTGCCGCTTCCCCCGTCCGCATCACGCTGATGGAAATCCTGGTTGAGCGCCGAGCGGTCGAAGCCATTCCGAATCTTTTGGCTGCGGCGATCGGCAGCGATGCTGCAGTACGGGTTGCGGCGATGCATGCTCTCGGCCAAATCGGCACTCCCGAACAGTTGCCCGGTATGGTCGCCGGAGTTTTGAAAGCGGAGCCGGGTAAAGAACGAGAGGCCGCCGAAAAAGCCATCATGTTCGTTTGCCAACGCATTGAAAAAGTCGACGACCGCGCTGCGCCGCTGCTCGCTGCGATCGAAAAACTTTCACCGGCCGATCAATTGAGCCTGCTTTCAACGCTTGGTCGAGTCGGTGGCGCTAGATCGCTCGCGGTCATCGAGGACAAAATTTCCGGTTCCAATTCGAAGCAGCACGAATTGGGTGTACGGGCTATTTGCAATTGGCCAGACGCTAGTATTGCCAATCGATTGCTTGACTTAATCAAGTCGGAAACTCGGCCCGAACTGAGTTCGATGCTTTTGAACGCTTTGATCCGCGTGGCACCTCTGCCTGACGATCGAACTCCTGAAGCCCGCTTGGAACTGCTGCAAACAGCGATGAAATTGTGCCAGAAAGACAGCGAGCGAAACCTCGTCCTCAAGCGAGCCCCAGCGATCCGTTCGGTCGAAACGCTGCGGTATGTGCTGACTTTTTTTGAACAGCCCGCGTTGGCCGCCCAAGCCCACGAAGCCGTCGTCGAATTGGCCCATCATCGGTCTTTGCGCGAACCGAACAAAGACGAATTCGCTGCGGCGTTGGATCAAGTCTTAGCCGCCAGTAAGGACGAAATCGTCCGCGATCGAGCCCAACGCTATAAGAACGGGCAAACCTGGGACCGCAAAAGCGTCGGTGATTGACGCATGCTTCGACGCGACTTTTCAATGAGCTTTTTCTTTTTGGAACCGGTCGCCCCATTACCACTCGTCGACAACTATACCTGCCTCAACTGACGTGTCTGCGAACGTCGTTTTCGAGTCAAGATGCGCAGACGAGCGTCGACAAGCAGTTGGCGATATTGTAGTTGAATGTGCGGCCACCCAACTTGTTCATCGCAACGCCGGTCGCGTTGTCCGATCCGATTCCGTCCATCAATTTGCAATCGTAAATCGTTTGGCTTGTGATTCCGTCGATGACTGGCACGCCGTTCCGCTGAGTCCTGCGCGAATCAATGACTCCTGACCCCTTTGATCTTTCGCCAGGCTTTGGGGATCTCCAAACAGCAGCAGCCGAGTTCAAGCCGATCTGCTTTGGATTTTCCTGCGGAGAAAACGCTGCTGGATAAGGCGTAAATAATCGATTTGCCTACCCTCCGCGTGGCCACCAGTTTCTGTCGCCGCAAAACCTTGAGGTGGTGGGAAATGTTGCCAATCTCTTCGTCCAGCAACGCGGCCAAGTCGGAAACACTTTGCGGACGTTCGCGCAATGCCCGAACTAGCCGCAAGCGATCGGGATCGGCAAGGGCCTTCAAGCGTTGTGCACATTTTCCAGACGAAAAAACGCCTTTGACCATGAAAGTCTCCTGGCTAACAAGTTAACGCATGGCGTCGGCAAGCTCAATTGCCGAGACCGAATGAGCCATCATTGTGGCGGCCGTACGTTGTCGATCATTCTAATGGGCATTAGAATGATCGCCGTACGTTCCGCAATTGACAGGTGTGTTGCATGAACCGCTTGAACGCGCAAAAACAATCTGCACCCGCAACTTCAATTTCCCGGGTCATGTTGGCTGAGGGGTTTGGCACTTTTGTGTTGGTCCTTTTCGGCTGCGGCTCGGTGCATGCGTCGGTCTTACTTGGGGCCCAAATCGGAGTTTGGCAAGTCGCGATCGTTTGGGGATTAGGGGTCATTTTGGCTATTTATACAGTGGCCGCGGTAAGTGGCGCTCATATTAATCCAGCCATGACGATTGCCTTTGCGATTTGGGGCCGATTTACTTGGTCTCGCGTCGTTCCGTACGTCACCGCTCAAGTCTTGGGAGCCCTCCTTGCCGCGGCAGTTTTGTTTACCTTGTTCTCCGGTTTCATCGCTGCGAAAGAGCGAGAAAAGGGAGTGGTCCGCGGCGAACCCGGCAGCATTGTCACAGCGATGTGTTACGGCGAATATTTTCCGAATCCCGGACCGATCGCCGCAGCCGCCGGCCCTTACGATGCGGCCGCACACGAAGTTTTGCGCTCTCAGTTTGGTCCCGCGAAAGCTTGGTTCGCCGAGTTTCTCGGCACGATGGTCCTCAGTTGTGTAGTTTTTGCACTGACGGACGAAGGCAA
>JANMEB010000001.1:0-2705 GCA_031376585.1 Planctomycetota bacterium
TCGTCGTGAAACCGGCTTGCAACGTTCGGCGCGCATGCACCGTCGCTCGGATGACTCGCAGCTCCAACGGTTCCTTCAAGACTTGGTCGTTCCATGACGCTTCGTTATAGGGGTGCAGCAACAAGTGCGTGTGCAAGTCGATTAGACCGGGCAGCACGAACATCCCGTCGAGCTGAATTTGTTGGGCGTTGGCCGGTATCGAAATTTGCCCCATGGGGCCAACGCTTTTGATCAGCCCCGAGGCAATCTCAATCGCTTGGTTTTCAACAATGCGTCCTTGAGCCACATCGACGACCGAAACTCCAGTCAGGAAAACCGGTTTCGCAGCCTCTTGCCCGGCACCATAATTCGTCAACGTTTGGCAACAGGCCAAGCCCACACTGACCCATCGCACGAATGAAGCGTAACGCGAAGCAGACATCGTGCGAGCCCTTATTCGATCATTCCGCCAGGTCATCTAAATGCCGCCGCCCCTATTCTACTGGGGGCCGCTGCTCGCATGTATCACAGCGCAATGTCCCCGCGCCAAGGCTGTTAAAATTGGGGCCTGGATCATTGGTTGGCCACGGGCGTGGTTCGGAATTCGCGCAAGTGCTCGAGCAGGATGCGACGGACTTCGAGGATGGCAAGTGGATGCCGATGAATGTTGGCGTGCTCGGAGCTGACTTCGATTTCCGACTGAGCGTCGGCGGCGGTCGCGCTGGTCAAGGACACAACACCGTCACCTTCCTCGCCGTTGCCAAATGCCTTGATAATCAAGTTCTTCTCTTCGATGTGGCCGACGATGTTGTGATATCGAACGTCGTCTGGCCGTCGGGCGTTTTTCATCGTCTGAAAGAACTTTGAATCCGGCGAAAGCGAGTCGATGCTGGTCTTGGTTGCAAAAACCGAATCATCGCGAATGACATCGGCGTTTTCCCGAATGATTTTCTCCGATTTGGATTCCAGCAAGTCCGGAATCTGGAAGAATTTTCGGCCTAACCACTGAGTCGTCGAGTTGGCATAGCTACTGCCCATGTGCGGCGTTCCGATGGTGATCACACGTTTGATCGACGGGTTCGGGGCAAAAAAGAACAGGTTTTCGAGTTCCCGCAATGCTTCTTGGTCGCCTTGCAATGACTTGAATGGTTTATCGCTGACCATGTGCCAGAAATCGTCGCCGCTTTCCATCGTTTGCAAAGTCGATACGAGGCCGCCCATACTATGGCCGACCAAGACCATCTCGTGCAGAGCTTCGCTTTCGTTCCAGGGATCGAGCGTCTTGTGCACTTTGGCCAGGTCATTGCGCATTTGCTCCGAGCTAACCCAAAACGGCTGACCGGTTGGATAAAGGTAGAACCAAAACTGATAGTTGCTACGGATCTCCTCCATGGAACGCAAATCGTTATACATCTCGGTCCAAGTCACTGGCGTTGACCACAGCCCATGGACGAGCACCACCGGGATTTTGTTGGGATCGAACGGCTCCAACATATAAAGTCCGCTGAACTTCTTGATCAAATCTGCGTTGAGGAGCGAAAACGTCGGCAGGACTTGAGTGTTCAACAGCGGGTCGTTGAGGAAATAGGCGAGCGGTGTCGACATGTCGCTTTCAAGCGGAGCCATTCGCTTGTCGACTTGAATCCAAGTTTTTTGCAGAGGATCGTACAAGTGCAGCACACATTGTTGGGGATTGGGGTTTTCTCCTGGCGGTGCCTGCGGCGCGATCTCCAAAAACGCCGTCACCGAAAAGGCCAACCCCGGCGGGTAGAACTGTTCCCACGGACGCGCGGCCTTGTTGGATTCGCGAACCGCGATCAACGGAACGCCCAATCCGTAAGTGCTGTACTGGTTTTTAAGCCCTTTGGTTCGGTAATCGGACACGAATTCGAAACGGCTCAGGTCGTCCGGTTCCCAACGTCCGTCGGTCTGGATGACAAACTGCATCGGCGTTCCAAACAAGTCGATGGCGTGCGTCGAATTGGGTTTTAGCCCGCCGTCGCGGTTGATGATGCGCAAAAGCCCTTCGAGCGACTGGTTGTACAAATCGCATGCCTGACGAAATTCGGGATCGTAGGCATTTCGAAAGTCGGGCAGCTCGGAGTCGAATAGGTAGCGATAAGCGTGGATCAGCGAGGTCGCAAGCATCTTCGAAGCGCGATCGTCATTCCCTTTGAGGCGCGCGGTCTCGCCTTGCAAATAGGAAAGTTCCGCGAGAACAATCGTCGTTTCCAGCGTCGGTTCGGCTTGGGAAAGTTCCAAGATTGCTTCGATGCATTCATCTGGCTTGCGAGCGTACTTCGTTTCAAGATCGTAGCGCCGCAGAAACTGCATTACGCGAGGTGTTGGTTTTGGCGCACCGTTAGTCAAAAGTCGAAAGTGTGGAGCGTAAGATGCTTGCTTTTTCTTTACGGTAATCGTCGAAGGGTGAGTCAAGCTGGCGATGCGCGCAAGACGGCGCGTCGAATTAATGTCCCAAGTTCGACAGCCGCTTTGGAAAAGGCCGACACATAGCGCCGCAGCGACAGTCCAACGACGCAACGTGGACGATTGAAATCCACTATGCTTCGCTGGTCGGCGACATTCGCGTTGGTCTATACTAACTTTCAGTGTTTTTCCCCAAGCCAATTCGGCACGGTCCTTGCGCAATGGCCGCCGGGACCGAACCCTGCGGCCAAAAATATGCGACAGATATAGGAAAAAGTCTCCGCTAGCGTCAAGCGAAA
>JANMEB010000065.1:0-10203 GCA_031376585.1 Planctomycetota bacterium
GATGTGAAATTGCTTGTGTCTGTATCTAGTTCACTGCTTTCGATAAATACTAGCTTGAGCGCTGCATCACTATTTGAACTATACCAAGCTACCCCGGTCGAGTCTTCCCAATAGTGCTTTGTGTCAAGGCAGATACAGCTGTCGACTTTTCCACCCCATACCGCGAGCAATTCGGAACGCTCTTGGAATTTGGGCTCGTCATAAATCTCTAAGGACAGCCTGTCCCATTTAAGTTTTATCGGTTCGATCTTAACTACTCGTGCCTCCTGTGCCGACAAGCTTCCTCCACTCAAAAGGAACAACAGACAACAACAAAGCGATGTTCGAGTCCAATGTGACACAATACGGGTCCTCATTTGATTGGTTTCAATGGTCTCGGATCACTCTTTGGGCAAGGATGCCAGGGAACTTCATCGGGCTCGCCGACCGTATGCGTTTTCACAAAAAAGGTCGCGCAAGCTGGGCTGTTCCCAAATGTAATTTTCTCTTGTTCGGGCGCCTAAGAAGTTGAATCGGTTGATCGAGATTAGGAACAGCATGGTTCGATGGCTTCCGAGTCGGATTGAAGCGCATTCCGTGCGTGCAAGTCGTTCGGCCGTAGGCGAGAAGGACTTGCACGCACGACACCCCCTTCATACCGTCGCCAGCGGTACGTTGCAAGAGAAGTGGGTGGCAGTCTCAGATTTGCTTCGCGGTGGGCCTAAATGAAGGACCGGTCTCGGCGGTTCTCGTGACTAGTTTTTTTGATTACCATAAAGCCCAATGGAAGTTGAAAGATTCGATATCGAAGACGCGGCCAACGATCTTACGGGTCGGCAGCTTGGCGCTTATATCTTGATCCGCCGACTGGGGCGCGGCGGGATGGCGGATGTGTACTTGGCGGAGCAATCGTCGCTGCGTCGCCATGTGGCGATGAAAATACTTAAACCGTCGCTGGCAAAGAACGAGTCGTTCGTCAAACGATTTCACCACGAGGCACAAGCGGCTGCGGCCCTGGTCCAAGCCAATATTGTGCAAATCTATGAAGTCGGTACTTGCGACGGCTTGCATTACATTGCGCAAGAGTACGTACGCGGCCAAAACTTGAGACAGTTTTTGAATCGGCACGGTGCGGTCGAATCGATTGTCGCGGTCAACATTATTCGCCAGGTTGCTGCGGCTTTGCAAAAGGCAGCCGAGCACAACGTGATTCATCGGGACATAAAACCCGAGAACATTATGCTCTCACCTAACGGCGAAGTTCGCGTGGCGGATTTCGGGCTGGCTCGGATTAATGATCCGCAGCGTAAAAGCGACTTGACGCAAATTGGCGTCACGATGGGAACACCGCTCTACATGAGTCCAGAACAAGTCGAGGGTCGTGCGGTCGATCCGCGCAGCGATATCTATTCTTTGGGTATCACCGCTTATCACATGCTGGCCGGCCAACCGCCGTTCGATGGCGAGACTCCGCTGGCGATTGCATTAATGCACGTCAACAAATCCCCCGTTTCGCTGGCTGAGTTGCGTCCCGACGTTCCACCGCAACTTTTGGAAATCGTTGAGAAGATGATGGCCAAATCTCCAGCGGACCGATTTCAAGATCCCGCCGAGTTGATTCGCTCCATTCGCAAAATCGAAATCGACTTCGATCAGTGGGACGCGCTCGTGGAAAAATTGTCGACCGATGCGGCGTCGCACGGCATGAGCTTGACGAGCGTTATCGAATCCAAGCACGCGGTCACGCGACAATTACAGACGATTATGTCCGGTCAAGTCCGATCCGAATGGACTCGACCGCGCAATTGGGTCATGGCCGCGGGCTTGGCGGGTTTGGCATTTGTTACCGGATCAGTCTGGGCATTGGTTCAGCCACCACCCAATCCAAGGGTGCGAACTAGCGAATTGGTTCCGAAACAAGCCAGCGCCCAAGCGCAATACAGTTACGCGTTTTGGCACACGGAGCTTGGAGATAAAGGTTGGCAGGCCGTGAGTCAGTATTTTGCGGTACCTGATATTCCCGACGAAACGAGTGAGACAGGGGCGATCGATTTGTATTACGTGCGTTTAGCGGACGAGCGTTTAGCCGAATACTATTTGGAACGGCAAGACTTTGTGCAAGCGGAGGCGATCTACAAGCGGCTTGAGAATGTCGAACGGAACAACGGACATTTTTTGGCCGTGGCTCACGTTGGGTTGGCGATTGTAGGCGACGAACTTTCTCGACCAGAAAAAGAAATTCGAGATCACTTGTTTCAAGTCGGGCAACTCATGATTTCAGATATTAGGCGACCGCTACTAGATCAGTCGCAACTCAATTCATTGATGCGCGCACATTTGCAACGGCTTAGAGTTAAATACCCGTCGACTGATGCCGTCGATTGATCGACGATTTGGCAATCGGTTCCGAGCCGCTGCTAGCGGGTTGTACTCGAGCTGGAAACAAAACCTCTATCCGAGAGGGTCAGACCCCAATTTTCTACGAAGACTGCGCAAATTGGCGTCAGACCCTGGAGTTATTGTTTCCAGTTCGTCGTCGTAATCCTGGTTGCGACGACTATTGCAGCGCGCGATTGGTTTGACTATTATCCGCACGATTTTGGCCTGGAATTTTTCATGTTCGACTACGATTTCAAACGCTTCAATCGGCGATGTTCCAAAACCGACCAGGAGTTCAAGCCCGGCGATGTGTATTACTCCGTATTAATGGAAGAGGATGAAAAATTTGTGCGATTGGACATTAGCGCGGTGGCGTGGGAGGGTCCGCCCGTTGGGGCCATTGGCTGGTGGCGTTGCCAGGTTGCAGCGCGGAATCCGAATCGCGTTTATTGGGCACCGTCCTCCGTATTGATGGATTATTTCACGAAGTTAGCCGAGAGTCCGGACAATGCGGAGTTGTATTATTTGATGGCTCTCGTGTTGATGCGTAAAAAACTGCTGCAATTGGTAGAAAGCCGCGCGGGCGAAAGCGAGCTTGGAGAGTTGATCGTTCATTCATCGCGGACCAAGCAAGACTTTACTGTTTCGGTTTGCGAGCCGGCTCCCCAGCGGCTTCGGCAACTACAGGAGGAACTGTGCGAACAACTTTTCACGGATCAGCCGGTCGATTCAATGGACGAAGAACCAATGAAGGTCGTGGACGCGAACTAATTGCCTCAAGGCGAGAGGGTCAGACCCCAATTCGCTCCTAATCCGCCGCGGCGGACGCAAATTGGCGTCAGACCGTTGAGGATTGATGGAACAACCCACGGAAGGGAAATTCGAGTGAACGAACGCCGAATGCGTTATTCGCAAGTCATCGGTTCAATGATCGTGTTGCTTGCAGTCGCCAGCGGCAATGGTTGTCGCACAGGTAGTCCGTTTCGTTCGCCCGCGGAACGGGCTCCGGTCCTATTCAAAGCTGCGCCGGATCTTGGTGCGCTGGTGAACGCGATCAATGCGAACACAGCGGAAGTTCGGCAAGTGAGCTGCGACATCCAGATTCGAATGGACGGCGTCCCACCGCTTTCCGGTACGTTGATTGTCGAGAAACCGCGACGAATGCGACTGAAAGCCGGTGTGATTGGAATATCCGAAATGGGAATCGATGTCGGCAGTAACGACGAGGAATTTTGGGTTTGGAATAAATCAGCTTTCGGCGGCCAGGCTCCCGCGATCTATTTTGCCAAGCACAATGAATTCGCCGAATCCTCGTTGCGTCAGTCGATCCCCTTCGAACCGCAATGGATCATCGACGCGCTCGGTCTACTTTCATTGGAACAAAATGGTTCGATCCAAGGTCCATTCGTACGGTCCGACGGGCGATACGTACTGCGAACAGTAACACAAACTCGCAACGGTTCGGTGACTAAGGATCTGGTCGTCGATTCGAAGACCGGACTGGTGCAGCAGCAAGCAATCTACGACGAAAGTATGCGATTGATCGCCTACTCGAACGCGGTCGAACATCAGTATTTTCCTGAGTTTCACGCCAGTTTGCCGCGACAAATTGAGCTGGTTGTGAACGGCCCGGACGGGCGTCCAAATTCCTTGACGGTTAATTTGGCTGGGCACGAAATCAATAAGTTGTACGGCGACCCTGATCGACAATGGTCGATGCCGAAGCCCAGCGATGCGCAATGGGTCGATTTGGCCAAGACGACGGCGGCAACGATTCAAGCACCTTGATTGACGCTGATGTGTTGCTGCATCTTGCGGACTGCGTCCACCAGCAAGGGACCGATCGAAGCTGGTGCGATGCCGGTTGCTTCGCTGATCTGCTCAAGCGTCTTTTGTTCCAGATGAAACATGCGAACGACAGATGCTTCGCGCGGGTCCAATACGCTTAGCATAGAATCAATTTCGGCAGGAGTTGCCGACTCCAAGTTGATGGCAAGCAGTTCTGCTGGTTGCGCTGTGGCAATGCTCAATGGGACTTGGCCCCGATTGATGCGGACGAGTTTCCGAACGACGACGCGCCGAGTCACGACGGTCAAATACGTCGCAAGGCTGCTCTTGCCGCGAAATCGTCGCAACGCTGCGAAATCGTCGCGCATTAGACTCAAGAATACGTCGGAAACGACGTCGAACGCATCGTGTTCTGTTAGAGCGACTTGTCGTCGTCGCGCAGTATGCTTGACGGCGAAAACGATCAACGTCAAGAATCGATCCACGAAACTCTCCCAAGCGAAGGGTCGCTTTTGAAAGCAGTGAGTCAAGAGCTTGCGATCGACATTAGATAAAGGCACGGGATCACTTACCTTGTCAGTGCGATGCGACGCCAATAAATATTGGCGAACAGCCTTGGGTGGCTCAGGAAACCTGGAATCAATGCGGATTGGGCAAATTGGAAAGCCATCTTTTGGGCCGTGGCTGCAAAATAGCCTTCGGCTTCGATTCTAATTGAGCTTGAAATGCCGAACAAGACAAACCGGGCGGGCGGGCGGTAAAATGGCCTTGGCAAATTGCTTGACAAGCATTTCTTGTGAGCCTAGGATTCAAACCAAGTTTGCCGACGTGCCGGGATTTGGCTCGATTTTGTGCGTCCAGACAATTGCCAGTAATTTTTCAGGAGCAGCGGTTTTATGACTCATATCGTCGCCAAACCTTGTGACGGTTGTCGATACACAGATTGCATTGTGGTTTGCCCAGTGGAGTGTTTCTACCAAGGCGAGACGATGCTCTATATCAACCCGGACGAGTGCATCGATTGTGAAGCGTGCGTTCCGGAATGCCCAGTCGAAGCAATCTTCCATGAAGATGATGTGCCCGAAGAATGGAAAAGCTACATTCAGCTCAATGCTGAAAAGGCTCCTTTATCGCCCAACATTACCGAAAAACTGAAGCCGCTTTGCGATTAATGGCGGCGTCATTCGTCGCCGACATGATTTGCATTCGGCAAACTTCTCAAAATGATCGTGGCAATTCTTCAGGAGTGCCGTAGGATCGTCTGTCAGTTCGCATCCCCGCGCGTGACGCCTGCAATTGCCTTGGGCCATGGCTCGCCAAGCAATTGTCACCGATCTTGGTTGCGTGTTTCAACTTGCGAACGCCGGCCCTAAATGTTGTGCCCCCTTTTTTTTATTTCGCTTGCCAAACCAACTTGAAACTGGTTAGCATGAAGCAATGGTTGGCAAGGAATTGCCGCGTCGCGATTCCACGGACCACGCGTTTGTCAGTAAAGGATGTCGACATGATTCATCATTCGTGCGATCGCTGTCACAAGATGATCGACAATGAAGTCGAAATGCGCTACGTCGTATGGATAGAAGTGCAAGCCGCCATCGATCCCGTCGCTTCCGACGAGGACGAAGACAACTTGCTCGATCTAGATGAAATTCTGGAACGGTTGGAAGCTGCCGATTCCGAGCAAAATGGTCAGGACATTTATCGTCGCCAAAAATTTGACCTGTGCGCCGATTGCCATCGTCGCTTTCAAGAGAATCCTCTGGGTGTAGAAGCAAAAACCTCCGTTCAGTTCAGCCAGAACTAGCTGGATTGGGGCGTGTATGGTTCGTCGTCGTCCGCGCTGGGGCTTGATCGGCGGAGTCGCGATCTTGGCGATAGTCGGTTGGTCTAATGTACGCCGCTCGATGTCGGACGTACGTTGGGGTCGCGATCTTTTTTTACTCGAAGGTCGAGTCGAAATCGTCAAGGTTGAAGACGCCGTCACATTGGTCGTGCGTGCATTGGATGGGCCGGGGCAGAAGTACAACGGCGACTTTCGCCTTCGCCTGTTGGGAATTGAACGACTGAAGGCAGAAGCACCGGACGAACAGCCGAACGCGGCGCGAGCGCTTGAGGTGACGAACCGATTCGTGGAACACTGTCCGCAACGGGTAGCCAAAATCGTCTTCGATCATCAACGATTTGACGACACCGAGACGCCGATCGCGTTTTTGTTTTGCGGTGAATCATTTCTCAACGCGGAATTATTACAGTCGCGGTTGGTCCGGCTCAAACGATATCCGGGGATGCCAACTAAATGGATGCGCGAACTGATCAAAGTGGCCGGTGACCAAACGCTGCAACGCGTGCCATGACACCGGCCGTCCGTATTGCTTTGGGCAGCGGTTTGGCATGGTTGAGGGTTTTCGCGGTCACTGCTAAAATCTCGGATCGCGCGACAAACCTTACTTAGCATTGATTATGACGAAAAACACCATGAAGATCGCTGTGATCGGCGGAGACGGGACCGGCCCCGAAGTGACCGGCGAGGCGCTCAAAGTGCTCGCTGCGGTTTCGAAATTGGAAAAGTTCGTTTATCAATTGACCGACTTGGACTACGGCGGCGAACGATATATTCGCACCGGCGTCGTCTTGCCCGATGGTGCATTGGAATTGCTTAAACAGCACGATGCGATTTACTTGGGTGCCGTCGGCCATCCCGACGTTCCACCCGGCGTAATCGAAAAGGGACTACTGCTCGAATTGCGGTTTAAGCTGGATCAGTACATAAACTTACGACCCGTCAAATTGTTCCCCGGTGTGGAGTCGCCACTGGCCGGCAAGCGACCTGAAGATATCGATTTCGTCGTCGTGCGCGAAAACACGGAGGACCTATACGCGGGCATTGGAGGCTTTCTGAAAAAAGGAACTGCCGACGAAGTCGCTACGCAAATGGCTATCTATACGCGCAAAGGCTGCGAAAGGTGCATTCGTTGGGCGTTTCAATTCACACGCAAACGCAACAACCCCAAAGGAAAAAAGCTTACGCTCGTCGCCAAGACCAACGTTTTAACCTTCGGCCACGATTTATGGTGGCGGACCTATCAAGACGTCGCCAAAGAATTTCCCGACGTGACGGCCGATTACAATCACGTCGACGCCTGTTGTATGTGGATGGTCAAAAATCCGGAATATTACGACGTGATTGTCACGACCAACATGTTCGGCGACATCATCACGGACTTGGGGGCGATCATCCAGGGCGGAATGGGCGTTGCGTCCGGCGGCAACATCAATCCGGATCCGGGCGGTTGCAGTATGTACGAACCGATGGGCGGAAGCGCTCCAAAATACACCGGACAAAATGTGATCAACCCGATTGCCGCGATCGGTGCCATGTCGATGTTGCTAGAACATACCGGGCAACCGGCTGCCGGAGCACGAATCATGCGCGCCGTCCAGCACGTCACCGGAACCAAGATGAAAAGCCAAGCCGCTGGCAAAATGGGCTTCACTACGCAACAAGTCGGCGACCTCGTCGTTGCGGCATTGTGATCGGTCGCCATGTCCGATACCGAGCAATCCGCCGATGACCAACGAGCGCTGTCAACGATCCTAAAAAGCTCAGGGGCAATCGTCGCGATCAGCACTTCAGGCAAGTTACTTCGCGTGGACTTTCGGCCGATCGCTTGCGAGGTCGACGATGAACGCGTAAGAGCTTTGGCGGGTTCAACACGATTGTCGGAACTTTATTTAGCCGGCGCAAAGCTAACATTTGCCTGCGTCGATAGCCTTTTAACGCTGGATCGCTTGAGTCTCTTGGACTTGCAAAACACATCGCTTGACGATGCGTCGGTCCAGCGACTGGCTAATTTGCCGGAACTCAGCATGTTGCTAGTCCGAGGCGCTGCCGTTACTGCGCCGTGCGTCAGAGAATTGCGCAAACGCTTCACCAAGATCCGAATCGTCGGCTAATTTCTCTGTGACCTATCCGTTATTGCCAATACACAAGGTTAGGATTTGAAAGCAATGGAGTGCTCGGTTCGGTGGTCGTTGATACGAGTTTGCCACCGACGATCAAGTACGGATCCTCGGTATGCACATCATTCGGATAGCAAAATTCGCTTGGATTCGTCGTGCAATGCGGAAAGGGCAGGGTCGTCGGATTCCTTAGCTCGGGGCCCGTTGGGTCAGTTACGGTCGTCCCGTCAAGATTGAACTGCAGCGCAAAGTTCTGTTGAGGCGTGCCGGCTGGCAAAACAAACTCGGTTTTGATCACGTAACTTCCCGGCCGCAAGACAATCGATTTGTTAGTGCGAATTTCGCGATTGATCGTCAGCCCGCGATAGACGATCGCGCCCGTCGTATCAAAAATCGTAGTCCAAAGGTTATGACTGGTAGTCCCCACGTCGCCGCTGGCGCGCAAAGCCATGTGGAACATCTGCGATTGCGCGACGTACAACGTGTTGTAAACAGTCGGCGCGGACTGGGTGACGACTCCGCTGGCAAACGACGTCGTTAGCACGGGAACGCCCCCAAAGCGCATCTGAATTCGGTAATTGCCAAGACCAAATGAATTCGGATCATCGGCGGCAACACGCACGAAATACGAAGTACCTGGCAAAGATTGCGACACTTGAATCACAAGTTCACCATTGCCATTGACTAGAGTCTTGGCAACGACTCGCACGCGATTGGCGTCAAAGATGCGCAAATCCGGGATCACGCCCAGCCGGTTGAAGGCAGTTGTGCTTACCGTGAAAGCGCTGCCATTGGGCATCGAATCCGGCGAGCGAACCAAGTAGAAGTCGATATCCGTGATCAACGAAAGGCTTGCGTCGCTACGATAAAATGATCCTCTTTGAAAACCGAGAACAGTGTCTAGCGCGGTCGCCGTGCCGAACGAATTGTTCAATTGCAAGTCGTCGTTAAACGCAGGATTGGACTGCAAGAAAATATTGCGTATGTCGTTTTGTTCCAAAAATACAAAGTCGCCCGTCTGGACCGAATTGAGCTTGCTTAAATGGCTTGCGAGGACGTTTTGATCAAATTTTGCCGTGAGCGAGTAACTGCCGGTTGAATTAATGGAGTTGTTAACGGGACTAATTTTGGCGTAATAAGTGGTTCCAATTTGGGCCACCGGGACGGTAAACGACAAATTATCCCCTCGGTTGCGAGTGGAGATTACCGACCCCAAAAGTTGTTCGACTTCGTTGTACACATCCAAACGAAACCGAAGCACGCTGCGCTGATCGGACCGAACTTGAAAAGTAATCGGCCCGACATAATTGGACAGTGGCGGAAGCTCAAAAAAGTCTACGTCATTCATGTTGCCAATGTCGCCGAACACGACCAAAGGGACTTGGCCTTTAAGGCTTCCAGAATTTTCAATTCGCGACGCATTAGTAAAGTCATTGTTCGGCGAGTTCCATTCGTTGATATCCAACGATCGCGCGCCATAAATAGCGCGCAGATTCGCCGTATCGGCAAAGATGATCGAATTATTTCGATTGGTCGCGTGCATCGCGGACGTCGGATCGCTGGAATGCCCAAGTCCGAAAACGTGGCCCGCTTCGTGGAGCGCCACCGAATAAAAATCGCGGACCGTTGCAAAGACGGCGTTCGTGTTAAACAAAACATCGCCCGCCCAGGTTCCCGAAATCATCCCGTCGTTTCGAACCGCGACGGCGAAAACATCCGGGGCCATTGGAATGGCACCAATTCGAATGTCGCCGAAACGCGGACCGCCTTGCGTTGGCCCCGCCGAGCCAAACGCCGCGCCGCTGTCGGAAACAACGCCGATGTTCAAGTTGGCGCGGCGAGCCCAATTTTGGAAGGCGGTAATAATCTGCCGCTCCATTTCAGCCGCCGAAAGAAGTCCGGCGAATTTCGAGTACAAAGCGCTGGTGTAACCGGCAACTTGCGTTCCGTCCGGCGCAAAACTAAGCGAGAGTTTTTGCGGCGCGTCCCAATGGGATTGTCCCAAAACACCTTGAAATTCGGAAAATTGCGGTCCAGAAAACGGATCACCTCCTGTAACCGAAGGATCACGTTGATTGCCAAATGACGAAAACGCTG
>JANMEB010000072.1:0-3532 GCA_031376585.1 Planctomycetota bacterium
GCGGGATCAACGAGCCGCGCCCGACTCATGGGCCAGCGATCATTGCCTAGCGAACGATTCGAGGATGTTGACGACGGAAAGCCTTTCGAACATGGAGTTCAAAATGTCCACGACCCGATTTCTAACTGAAACCGACTTGCGTGAAGGTGAATATCGTAGTGCAACTCGCGGGATCAACACGGCATTTTTGCTTGAAATCAAGGAAGACCACGTCGAGTTTCGGGTGCTGCTCAAGCGGGCATTGTCGCTGATTCGACCGGGCGTTTTAATCAGGCCACGTGAGTTGGCGGATTTGCTAAGCCAGTTGCGCGACGAGATGGAGACGTACTTTTGCCTGGAGGAATTTTATGGCGGGTTCGACATGGCGTTCCAAGCGTACCCAAATCACGCGCGAACCGTCGCCAAGCTAAAACACCAGCACGAGCAATTGTTCACGTACTTGATCGACTTGGTCGAACGGGCGGAACAAGTCGTTTATCATGAAGTGCCCACATCGCGGATGCGAAGCATCTTGGCCGACTTTCAAACGTTTGCGGCAGACTTGCGCCGCCACGAAGACGCCGAACTGGATTTGATCTCGCGAGAATCGGCCCAAGAGATCGGCGGCGGCGATTGAAGTTTGTGAAGTGCGCTTTCTTTTCGGCCCTTCATCCGGTCTCGGCGCGCCGGGACCACCTTCTCCCCGCGAAGCCGGGGAGAAGGAACTTTCCATGTACCGTGGCAAGCAAAGTAGCAGGCACATTCCGTGTGCCGTGGCGAAGTGCGGACGGGGAAGAAGCAGACGGCACTTGGAATGTGCCTGCTACTTTGTGGAATCGACTTCCGTTGTTGCGGACAGCCGCATCTGCAAGCGGCTGACGGCGACGATCAACTGATTCCACTCGGTCATGATTTCGGGCGTTTCGAACGCACCGGCCTCGCTGCGGCCAAAGCCGATTTCGCTCACGAGGACTTGAGGGTCCAAGGCCAGCATCACACGAATCAAATCCATGTTGTTGATCTCGTCTTCGTCCATCCAGTCGATCGAATCCAGGTCGATGGCCTGTTCGATGATTTGATGAACGGCCCACAGCGCCGCGCCGTCCGCGTCTTCCGCTTGGATGAGTTGCCGTGACAAACCACATTGAACGTAGAACTTGGCCATTTCGATTCCTTTGTTGTTGCGACTGCTTTTTCTTTGGGACGTTGTTAATTATCGCGGTGGGTTGGACTCAACTGGTCCGGAGCCCAAAATCCCCAGAGAAAAGCTGCGGCACGACGACAGCACATGGCGTGTTGCGCGAGTACCACAAATCTGCGAACAACATTATATACGCAAGGAATTCGCAATAGGTTCGAGCGTGCTATCTTTGTTTAACTGGGCCGCTTCGGACCGCTAGTGCACCAAGGTTCAAGTTCGCCGTGCGGCGAGGCGCACCGCCCGAAAGCCGGGCAGTTAAACAGGAAAAAGGCGGAGACCCAACGGTGCGTTATCGCGATGGCGCACTGGCTTGGCGGTCGTCTTCCATTTGCTGGATGTACTGTCGCAATCGCTCGTTTTCGTCGGCGACGTCTTTGAGTTGCAACATGTTTTCGACCCGCTTGAGCAATTCGATCTTATTGACCGGCTTAGAAAGAAAATCGTTGGTGCCCGCTTCGACCGCGCGTTCGATGTCCCCCAACTCATTGAGCGCGGTGACCATCAGGATCATGATCTTGCGCGATTGCGGATTTTCTTTGAGTTGCTTGCAGACTTCGAAGCCGCTCAGCTTGGGCATCATTACATCCAATAGAATCAAATCCGGCTGAAACGATTTGGCTTGGTCCAACGCTTGCCGACCGTCGTAAGCCATTTCGGTTTGGCAATCGAGCCCAGTCAAATAGGCTTCGAGCAATTCGCAATTCTGCTGATTGTCGTCGACGATCAAGATTCGATGGGCCATGATTTGCCTATGTGAAAATGGACGAGGCTGGTGCATTCGTGGCGCGAGGTGCTCGAATGTTCCTGGGGGTCGATTATAAGAACCCCCGCCGCATCGGTCGACCGCGAAAGCCGCGAACGACGCGACCTATTTAGCCGCTGGACGCCGTCGCCTCGCGATATTCGGGATTGAAATTGGCCAACAGCTTGCGGCCTTTGAAAATACAGTACGCCAATTCGCTGGTTAGTTTCCGCGAATCGTCGGCGAACCAAAATGTTTCGCGCGAGGCCCAAACTAGATGGCCGGCTCGATTGTTTTTATGCGCGGTGGCGACCACGAATTCATCGCCGAAGAACCGACCGACAATTGCGGGAACAATTTCGTCGAACCCTTGTTCCGCTAGTTCTGCTTGCCGACGCGCAATAGCTGACTTCTCTCGTTCGGGCACGTCCCGCAAATCGATTTCGTAAATGCTTTCGTGCGTCGTTTGCCAACCCGCGAATAACGCATACGCGTCCTCGTGGCTCAAGTGTTCGAGCGAAGCACTAGCAGCATGGATCGCCGGCCCTGCGATTCCGACGTTACTCCAAGTGCCTTGGTTGGTCCGATAGCTGAATCGAAATAAGTGGCACTGCTGGGATTCGCTATAGCCCGGCCAAAACAGTTCGCGCTCGTCGAGCAATTTCATTTCCGTCGGTGCCAAGCCAAACTGCGCAGGTTCTGACAACCACACGGCCAGCTCGCTTTCGGCACGCGCCGTCGCCGTGCGAAACTGCGGATCGATCTGATCGAGCAAGCCATGCTCGTCGGCGTAAGCAAGCGCGCGCAGCCTGGCGACCGGCCACTGGGCAAGTTCGACGAGCGCCGCCGCACCGGCTGGGTCGCCAAGTTGCGCGAGCGCGCCGGCGGCTTCGGCACGTATCCGGCGATGCTTGAGATTCAGCGCACGCAGCAACTCGGGCCGCGCTGCCGTGTCGCCGATCAGCGCAAGCGTGTGACAAAGCGCCACCACAAGCGACACCGATTCCGCGATGACTTGTTCGACGTCGCCCGAAACGCTTGGCAGCGGACTCCCTTGTTCGACCGCGGACATCTTGTCAACCAACTGGCCCAAGAGTCCGATCAACGCCGTCGCGCGAGCGCGAGCGGGGTGCGGATTGAGCTTGCCGGTGGAATACGCGTGATTTACCACGTCGAGAATCGCCGCCGCCAAATTCTGATGTTGCAGGCCATCGAACATTCGCGGAAACAAAGCGCCTAGATCGGGCTGCCGCAAGCTAACGAGCGGAGCCATCGCCAAACCTAGACTTGCCGAGTGGTTCGGGGGATCGTCGACCAACAATTCCGCGAACCGCGCAAGCGATTGCGCCGAGCCACCTGCGGCAAAAATTCCCAACACATAGTTTCTCGATGCTGAATCCGGTGATAGACGCAGATACCAGGCGTCCAACACGTCGATCAATTCGTCAATCTCGGCTTGGCGATGCTCGACGACTTGCGACCGTGATAGGAACCGTGGTGCAATCGCTTGTAGGATCGATTCGATTGCCGACAAAACGACTTTCGACGAGACATCGACGGACTGCAATTGTTCGAGCAACTCGTGGACTTCAGCGATCGGCCAAGCCGCC
>JANMEB010000074.1:0-4987 GCA_031376585.1 Planctomycetota bacterium
GCGGGATCGATGTGCTTCTTGAACGCTGCGTGGATTTCGCCAGCCGTCAGTTGAGCGACGCGGGCCTCACGCTTAGCTGTGAACTCGAACGTCCGATCCAAATTCAAGTTAGAGACCATTTGGCCGACGATCGATCCGTCGTTTGCGCGCGAGACTTTTTGTTGTTCCAGCCAAGCGTTCTTGGCATCTGCGACTTCTTGATCCGTAGGTCCGTCGGCGAGAAACCGCGTTAGCTCCTCCATGGCGGCAGTTTCCACCGCATCGATATTCAACGGATTGGTGATCGCGTTGATCGAAAACCGAGCGTCGTTTCCTTTGCTCGGAATCGACATCGACGAAGTAGCCCCGTAGGACAAACCCTCTTTTTGCCGAATCCGGTCGCCAATCCGCGACGAAAGCGTACTTCCACCGAAAATAAAATTCCCGAGAACGAGCGCCTCCGTGTCGGCGTTGGTATCGTCCAACTCAAACGACAATCCGGCGGAAAAGACCGCGTTGGCTTTGTCCGGCGTCTTGATGCTCTCCTTCGTTGCCGTCAACTCGCCGTTCGCTTCGCGATCGATCGAGCGGTAATCCACCTTCGAATTCCAATCCTTGAGCATTTCGCCTAGCGCATTCAGGACTTCGCCCGGCTCAAATTCACCGACGACGGCAATCTCGCCGACAGCGGCGGATAACTGGGAATTGTAAACTGCCTTGACGTCGTCGAGCGTCAAATTATTGATTCGTTCAAGGGACTCTTCCGGCGTCGGCACATAGCGCACGTCGTCTTTGGGATATTGTGAAAGAGTCCGCGAAAGTGCGTTGCCTGCCAACATGTCCGGCTCGCTAATGGACTGTTTCAGCATGTTCGTCATCTGACTTTTCATTTGCTCGAAGTCGTCTACGGGAAAGGATGGCTGGCGCAGGATTTCGCCCAAGAGCTTGACTGCGGGAGCCAGCGAACTCCGTTTGGCTTCGACAGAAAAACTCATTGCGCCGGCGGAACCGCCTCGTCCGCCACCCCCGCCGCGCCGTCCACGTCCCCCACCACCGCCAGCGCCAGCCGAAATGCGAACGCCGAGCTCGGTCATTTTCGCTTGCAGCTCTTGGCGGTTCATCTTCGAGGTTCCGGCCATCAACATACTTGGCAGCATTCCGGCAGCCACGGTTTGGTCTCGCAGCGACTCCTCGTTTCCGTAACGCAGGGTTACCGTAACGGCAACCGTTTCGCCGCGGTTTTCCTTTTGCAGCAATGCGACCTTCAGTCCGTTGACGTTAAGCGTCTTGGTCCGCGAGTCCAAATTTTCCGGAGTCGGGTCGAACGCTTCGCCAGCTTCTAATGCCGTGCCACCTTTGTAGTTGTTCACCAAGTCGGCAATAGATGCAACCGATGGTATCTCGGCTCGCAACGGTTGGGTGGTCGGAATAAACATTCCCCGCGTCCTGTTGTGCGGCGGAAAGTAAATTTTTGCCACGCGTTGCACGTCGTCGATGGTAACTTCTTGAACGCGGTCGCGCTGAATGAACAATAATCGCCAATCGCCGACGGATGCCGCGCTGCTAAGCGCCGACGCCATTCGGTCCGCATCCGCCAATAGCAATTCCGCAGCTCGCTGAGCGCGCATTTTGGCTCGAGAAATCGCTGCTGCGTCAAATGTTACGCCGCCGATTCCGTCGATGGTTTGCAACATCTCTTGGTTTGTCGATTCCAGATTGCCTTCAGTTGGCTGGACCGTAAAAGTAAACAAGCCTGGATCGTGAGCGTTGTCGGCCCGAGCCGACGCCGAAGTCGCCATTCGGGTCTCTACCAGCTTTTGCTCCAACAAGCCGACTTTATCCTCAGATATAACGCTTGCCAGAATCGACAGTGGGGAAAAGTCTTCATGGGCTGCGGCTGGCATGTGATAAACGGCCATCAACGAACCGATCTGCCCGACGCGCCGCAGCTCAACCAGTCGCTCACCATCTTGCGGCGGTTCAATGGTGTAAGCCGGAGTCAGTTTTCGCTCTGGCTTGGGAATCGAGCCCAGATATTTGTCGACAAGTTCCAGTGCTTTTTCCGCCTTGAACCGGCCCGTGATAATCAGCACGACGTTGTCAGGTTGGTAGTATTTACGGTAGAAGGCTTGCAAGTTGTCGATCGGAACTCGTTCAATATCCGAGCGATTTCCAATCGTCGTCTTGCCGTAGTTGTGCCATTCATAAGCCGCCGCCATCACTCGGTCGGACAAGACGCCTTGAGGACTGTTTTCACCTCGTTCAAATTCGTTTCGCACCACGGAAAATTCCGAAAGCAAGTCCTCGTGTTTGACATAACTGTTGACGAGCCGATCGGATTCGAGATGGATGGCAAACTCAAGATTCTCATCGGTTGCGGGCAACGTCTCGAAATAATTCGTCCGGTCCTGGTTGGTCGTTCCGTTGAAGCTCGCCCCGTGATCGCGAAGTGCGGTGGGGACGCTTGGGAAAGTCGGCGTTCCTTTGAAAACCATGTGCTCAAGCAAGTGGGCCATGCCAGCTTCGCCATATCCTTCGTGCCGCGAACCAACCAACACCGTCATGTTGACGGTGATCGTGGGTTTCGACGCTTCGGGAAACAACAGAACCCGAGCGCCATTGGAAAAGCGGTATTCGCTAACCCCTTCCACGCTGGCGACTTTTTCGTAAGTTCCTTCCTGCCCCCAAGCCGTAGCCGACACGAACCAAACGACGAGCATCATCAAAGCGCGAGACATTGGCCACTCCGGAAAAAAAGTGCGTGTCAGATGTCGAACCAGCGAATAATTCTAGCCGCGCAAGCCAGCCGCCTCAATCAACCCAATTCAGGCCGCCAACAGATTTCGTCGCTCCAATTGACCTGGAGACCCTAGCCCTAACCTTGGACCGTAACGCGTCACCCCTCAGATGATAATGGTTGGGCGTCAAGCAATAGACTTGGATCAGCAATCCAATCCGCTTGACCGCCACTGCTTTCATTTTACGCGCTGCCCGCCGCTTCAGGGCGACGGGTTGTTATGTGGCGGCCCATTGATGATTCAACGCGATGCCGAAGCAATCATGCTACCGTCAGGAAGAAAAGCACCAATCCAATTGGACCCATTTCGAACATAAACGATTTCATCGGTGACCTTCACGTAAACGGGAAATACTCCTTCGCCGACTCCAAACGTCCCGTGTCTGGTAACAACTGAAAGCGAGTCGCTCATGATCGTTATAGTCCTGCCCCACCGTGAAAATGTTCCGCGACGCATGAGATGGATGTTTTCATTGAGATCCGTGGGCAAGCTGTTAACCGCGACCATTTCCGTGGAATCGAGTAGCTGAATCAAATCTGCTGGTACAGGGATGATTGATTTAATTGAGTATCTGGGTAGTCCGTTAAGTTCAACTAGTTGCTGAATTCGTTGGTTATATGCGTCGGAAAACCCCAAATCCGCCATTTTATGACTAATTTGCAAACCGGTGGTAGGATCAAAAGCGAATTCTACAGTCACATCACCGATTTGTTCGATTGCATAATTGCCAAATAGGCACGCGCCGTGGCCCCATTCTTGTTCAGCGCGCTTGACTGCCTTCGAATTTACCGATGTTGTGATAATGGAACGGTATCCAATCGGCAATCCAACGATGACGCTTATCCATGTGATGAACGTCAGACATGCAAAAAGCGAATATGATCGTGGGAATTTGCCGGATTC
Organism: Planctomycetota bacterium; assembly: GCA_031376585.1. GTDB lineage: Bacteria > Planctomycetota > Planctomycetia > Pirellulales > Pirellulaceae > JANMEB01. The sequence continues at coordinate 3,681 of JANMEB010000074.1, forward strand.
GAAATCATCCAATCGGCGGCCAAATGAGTAGAGCCATTGCACGGTGAGTTCCACCAGGAAAGTAAGTACAACGTGAACGGGTCCAAAGAGGACGACCCCGAACAGCATTTCTTCGGGACGGATATTCCGTGGAACCATGGTGACCATGGTTCCGGCGAAGATAAATGAAGTAACTAATGAGAAAACGATCAGTTGAGTGAGGCGAGTTCCGAGTTTGATCGAGTCAAAAAAGCCAGAAATGCAGACTGGTATCGGCCACAAAAAAGTTACGCCATACCAGAAGGGATCAAGCGGGGGGTATCCGCGGCAACCAATTGCCGGGCCGCAAAGGATTGCATAGATAATCGCGCCGGCGACTAGAATTCCGGTTGCAAGTTCAGAACGCCGTGGTTCGATTCGTGACACAAAGGCTCACCTAACGTCTGGGACGTGTAAAGAATCCATGAGGTCCTGTGCTTGGGGCTCGGATCGTTTGTACCGCCACCATTTCAGTTCGTTTCGATTGTAGTCACGTGCCCGAACCGAGTCGCGGTCAAGGAGGGAATTGGGGGTCAGAAATTGAGGTCAACTCTTGACACTTGACAACGCCAGGTGGGTTCGAGGCTGTGGCCAATGTAATGGCAAAACGGATCCAAGCGGAAAATACGGAAATCGGCAATCGTAACGGTCCGAGTCATAGAACGCGAGACAATCGTTCGCGATGAACGACCACCTGCGGTTTTTCGATCCTTGAGTTGGCGTCGTGTCAAAACCCTCGCTGCAAAAATGTCGCGTGACAAGAGTTGACCCCCGATCCCCGAACCTTTTGGTTCGCTTCCGTCGAGCTTGAGTCCAACGTCTAGCAACGACCATAATTTCCAGGATTATCCAGCTACCGTGAGTTGGCTTCTGTCCGCAGCTATGCATTCACACATTCCCAATGTTAAAATCTCTCTGTTCTGCGGCTCGGCAAACGAGAAGAACAGCCAACCCAATTGAGACGAGACATGAATCAATCCAAACAACAATACTCACAGCGAGTCATTCCCAATTGGGTTTGGTTTTTGATTGGAAACGTGGTAGTCGTCATCGCGATTGTGGTCGGCGTCTTAGTATGGCTGAACCGTCAGGGAGCGAATGGTCAAGCCGCCATCGGTACCTCGCCGAATTCAACAATCGCCAATTCCAAAGCGGAAGACGAAGCGGCAACCGCCCTCATCGAGCGGCCGAACGATACAGCCGACAAAGCTGCCGCAACTACCGAGATTGCGATCAAGGATGCAGGTGACAAGACAGCGGCAAACGAGGCGACTGCGGGAGCAGCGAAC
>JANMEB010000103.1:0-20292 GCA_031376585.1 Planctomycetota bacterium
TGGTGTGCCACTGACTATGCCAATGCGCCGCCGTGTCTGGCGTACCCAAAGACGGCTTGGGAAGTCTGGTTCGTCAAGCTCATCCCGAAGAAAACGATCGCCACGCACCCAAACTTCGCACGCTTGTTAAGCGTTTTCTACTGAGCCGCTGCGTCCCGTTTTTGCCTTTTGTTTCTGAACCGAGGCCTAGTTTCTCTTTGGAATTTTACGATTCTAAATCAGTTTATCGCGAGAAATGAGGTTAACCGATCCTACATCGTTTGCTAGGCTTCTTGCTTTCGCGGGAATCGATCAAATTCCAGTCCAGAACACTTCATCAACCTAGTGTCGGATGCTGATCGACGGATGGGCTGTCGATGTCTGAATTCGCCAGACGGAGTCAAAGAACAACATGAAGCCATCTTGGAAACTTGTCATTGCCATTCTGTCCCTGCATTTTTTTTTCTCGCCTGTGGCCGCTTGCACCATCTTTGTAATCGTGCATGAGGGCCGAGTCTACTTTTGCAATAACGAAGACTTTACCAAGCCAGGGTATGTCTGGGTCACTCCAGCAACTCAAGGGAAATTCGGCCGGATTAACTTTGGATTTTCTGACGGCTTTGCTCAAGGGAGCATGAACGAAATGGGACTGGCCTTCGATTCGACGGCGTTAGCAAAAATTCCTTGGAAAGCAGACCCTAACAAAGAAACCCCGCACAACCTGATCGAACAAATCATGTACGAATGCCAGACGGTCAAGCAAGTGATCGAGTACTTTGACAAGTACAATTGCCGACACCTCGAAGCGGGTCAATTCATGTTTGCCGACGCCAACGGCGACGCGGCCGTAATCAGCTCGCTCCCTGACTCCGGCGTTTCGATTACGCGAATCAGTTCCGAATGGTTGATCTCAACTAACACGCGGTTGGAAGCATCCGGTTATCGATGTCCCCGATTTGTCAAAGTCCAGCAAACGCTGACTCAATCCAACTCTTTTGAAATTCGCGATCTCGCGTCGGTGCTGGATGCGGTTCATCAACGAGGGCCTGGCGGGTTTACGTCTTACTCCAATATTTTCGATCTCAAAGCTGGCAAGATCTATCTTTACAATTTGGCCAACTACGATGAAGCTGTCGAACTCAATCTACGCGAAGAATTGGCCAGAAATCAAACGGCACCCCGACCGATGAGCGATCTGTTCAAGCGCTCGGCAACCTTGGATGAAATCCGTGCCGGTGAACAACGAACCCAATTCGACACACGAATTTCGATGTCTGACGTCGAATTGGATAAGTTTGTCGGAACGTATCATCCGGAGGATCAACCGGTGGTAAAAATATGCGTAACTAGGGGGAAAGGCGTGTTGTGCGTCGATTGTCTTGGTCAACCAACCGCCGAGTTGTTTCCAGAATCCGAGCGGGGGTTTCGAATTGCGACCGATCGTGGCCAAGTTTCATTTTTGATCGAGGACGGCAACTCTCAGAAAATCACCGGCCTGATACTTCACAAAAGTCGAGACTTGAAGGCCCTCCGGAGTGACTAGGCGAAAGATTGTTCCAGTCGCAATTTAATTGCAAAGGGGTCCGCCAAAGTCGGGTAACGCAAGCCGCCGAACGCCTTCAATTACGCCACACGCTGCGCAATCGCGGAAGGCCGAAAGCAAAAGAATGAGCTGCGTCCCGATTTCGTTCCCGATTTCGTCCTCTATCGATGCTCGCCTCAATTCCGATCCTTCGGAATCGGTGCTGGACCATGTTGCAAATTTGGCAAAGGATAGGCTTTCACTATTGGCTTGCCGGCTGGACATTCAATCGTGAATATCTCATCACCAAGTACTGTTGCCGCAAGGACAGCATTTGACAATTGCAAGATTTTGTTTGTCGTCCCAAACGGTGTCCAAAACTTATCGATATGAATCGGTGCAGAAGCGTCATCCATTGCTTTTCGCAAAGCATTATCGTGCTTCGGCCAAAATGTAACAATCCAACGTTCGTCTTCAGGGTACAAATAGATTAAGTCGCCATGTTCAGTGACTGCCACATTAAATCCAACCATTCTATCCAGGCGAAGTATCTCTCCAGTCACTGTGGATGCTAGAGAGTATGCCCAATCTTCGGACATTTTCTCTGTCCAGCAATAAACGCCGGCGTAGTTTCCCTCGCGACTCAGAACCGGTTCGTCTTTGTCGCATTGGGTATGTTCAGCTGCAACGACAACAACAATTTCGCCATCCGGCGTGACTACGACCAAATCCTTATTCCAACCATCAAAGTCACCCTCGTCCTTGGTTGGATTCCCGCTGCGAACATAAGCCAACAGCTTCTTCCCCGTCGAGTCGCTCGCTAGAACGTAACCGCAAAGTGGAAGTCGCTCTGTCGGTCGGCCGGCGGTGTCCATTGTCTCGACTACCTTGCCTTCGTGAGTTGAAATGAGGAGTTGGTTTCCACTCCAAATGACTTTTGCATATTGGGGAAGGCGAACGAACTTTGCCCTTTTCGTTTCCAAATTCAGTATTGCGCAGCGGTCATCTTTGGACACAAAGGCAGCGTGAGTCCCGTCGGCTGAGAATCCAACCGGCCCTGCTATATCGAGCAAATTGGAAAAATCTTTGTCGGGGAAGTCGACCGGACCGAAAGTGCGGCCCGTCTTGAGTTCGATCAGACGGGAGCGATGTGTGACCTTAGCTTCGCTATGACCTTTAAGGCGAACGATGGCGAAGTTTCGATCACGGGAAACATCGATAGACGCCTCGTTGGGCACTAAGTCGATGGCCAATTGCCATTCAGAAGGCGGCAACGACGGCGGTTGCTCCTGGAGGCACATTGCGGCGCTGACGAAGATTCGCATCGTCGCCACGAATAACAGTGCAATATGGGCTATGTGTTTCACTTCCATCCTCTTTTGCTCGCGAAATCGCTTCAGCACGCGGCACTCAAGCTTCGCCATTACGACAACTTCCGCGATTAGTTTCAGTATACTCGTCAGTGAACCGGGGCAGTTGAATGAATGTGTATTCGGAAGTTTGACCAGGACTGTCATTCTGGGCTGTTAACCCGCCTGTCCGGCGAAACAGAGACTCAGAGAGTTCGACGCCACCTTCTCGCCTGGCCAAACGTTTGGATTAACGATCAACGGAACGGGTCGCCGATGGAGAGCGCGCCGAACACCGCGAATCACCCAAGAAAAACGACAGAACAAGTAAAAGAACAAACAAGTAAAAGGTGTCAGAACAAGTAAAAGGTGTCAGGAACCGATTATTGACATTTGAGGTGGTTTCCAAGGTGAAAGGCAACAAAGCACGTGGTCAACTTGCGGGTTTTGAAAACGCAGGTCTCCGTTTCGACGAGAAACCCTGCTTCAATTTCTTATGCAAAAAAAGCAACCCAAATTCACCGACTTTGCGTGTTGCGTTTGAAGTTGGTAACCACATGATTCGATGAAATATTCGCGCTTCGGTAGGGGAAGTTGAGAGTTGAAAGTTGAGACGACGGAGCTTTCGCGTCGGTAGCTTGCTCTGTTTTCCTCAAGCCGACGGCCTCAGGCCTCAAGCCTATTTTGGCCAGCGGTGGCAAGCGCTTTGTTCGTTAATCGCCGCGGACTTCGGCGGGGGTTTCTAGTGGCGTGAAGCCGAATGCGGATTCGACTTTTTCGGCCAGCGAGCCAAGCCGCGCGACGCTTCTCTTCAAAAAAAGGTCGAGGTTGTTTTCCAAATCAACTGATGCCGCGCAGATTGCTGCGACATCGTCTCGTTGCGGCAAATCGCTCAGCAGAAAATATGCCAAACTGACTTGGCCTTTGCCGTGTGCGAACGGGTACTCGAATTGGCTGGCGGTGCTGTGGACCACGGTAAACAAATGGTGGATCCGTTGGGCAGTGGCGCTAATCGATTTGGCCAACCGTTCGTCCATTTGGCTTTCCCCTAGGGCCAACTGCAAAAGAACGACTCGGTTTTCAAAATGAAGCTGCTCGTAGGTTAGCGACTGCTTTACGACGGACTCGATCGCTTTCAGGATGCGAGCGACTTCCTTGACGACTATCGGGCTCTCACCCGTTTTCGACAAAACTTTTTCAGATCGTAAGAATTCAAGCGCGTCGATCAGCCGATAGCCGAAAAGCTGTCGAAACCCTCGGAGCTGACCCTTGATACGCTGTTCATCCTGAGCTAACTGTTGAGCGCGGAAATGGGCTTCGTGCAAGTTCCGCGCGGGAAACAAATCGGTCGCTTGGCTCGTGTTAAAGCCGGCTTCGATCAAGCGTCTCGTGCAGGCGACTTTGACGAGATCGTCCATCAACTGCTCTTCTTGCTTGCGAATCAAAGCGTAGCTCCGCACGTCTCGCTGCAAGCGATCACGGCGCACTTCGGTGTTGAGCCGGTATTGCGTTGAATCGATCGCTTCGCCCAATGAAAACCGCGGAAGATGAAACGTGTGATATCCGCAAAACTGGTCTAGTACAAATCGTAAAGCGGCTTCGCCTTGGGCAATTTCCACAGTTTTGACGGCGATGATCTGACTCGTGTTCTTAATGTTTTCGGGCTTGAATGACGTGTCGAAAACATGTTGGTACAACTTGAGAGTGACGACTCGCGAGAGCCCGTTGATATCGGTAAAAAGCTTCGACGCGGGCAGTTCAATGGAAAACGTACCAGTTGTCTTTTCCATCGCCGCATTTTCAATCCGATCGCGGTCGGACGGATGAGAATCGTGCCATTGGGTTTTTACTTCCAAAAGTTTGGCTTCCAGCTCGCGAAATTTCTCGGGCTTGACATGCGCGACGTTCGAAGCAATCAGCGCGGGCCAGTTATCCGGCAATCGCGATTCACGCCGGTAGCGATCCAGTTCGTCTAGCGCGGCGACTTGGCATAATTCCAGCAATCTAAGTTCGCGACATGACGTGGCAAAAGTCTTGCTGCCCGCCAAGCGAGCTTCGACACGATCAGCTTCAAATTCCATTTCACGTAGCAATCGGGCGCAAAACAAATGGCCCACGAGTATCAAACCCATGAGCAAGAGTCGAGCGATAAAAACCGCGGCGCGAGCGATCCAAACGATCCCGGCGATTCGCAGTTCCGCCCGTTCCGACCACGACGCAAGTTTTGCATCCCAGGCATCTCGTTCGAACGCGGCAGTTGAAAAAAACTGATTGATCATGCGAATAAGGTACGTCGTCTTCATTCCGCCGGCTTGACGAAAGTGCCCGAATTCGTGCGCGATGATTCCCGCCAATTGCCGCGAATTGAGACCGATAACCAGCGGCAAACCGAGTGTCAGCCGCAATCGATGATCGGAAACACCACCAATGTACGAGGCACTTGCGTTGACTTCGGAATCGACGGCGATGCTTGTCGGAGGCGGCGCGCCAACCGAACGACAAAGCCTAGAGATGAACTCGAAGAGGAACGGCTCGTTGGCTTGTGCCAGTTCAAATGCCGGAAAGTCCTTTTCCGATTTGGCGAACAACGGCTTGAGCAAAGCTGCGAGAACACAGGCGATCACGAATGCCGGGATGACGCAGAATAATAGCGTCAGCAGCGAAAACAAAAACCGAAAGCCCAGAAACAGGCAGAACAAAAGAACGACGAACAGCCCGATCAACAGCAAGACGTAGGCACCCACCATTGCCAGCATCACGATCATGGCACCGACGAGACGCTGGTTATAGGCCGAAGTTCGTTGCACCGGCGGAATCGGATTCGAAATTGCATCGAGCAGTTGCCGTGATTGCTCGGCGGACAAAAAATCAATCACCGGATTCGTTTGCTTTCTCGATGATTAATGCAAGCCCTTCGAGCGCAGTGAAACCAAATGTACGAATGCCGAAGACCGGTCGCCCATCGCCACCGAGCTTTTCGATCAACTCTTCGTCTTCTGGCTCAGTGCCAAGCCAATCGCCGTCGTACGTATCAAAGGGACTGAACGAATTGTCTTTGACACGCATGAAGATCGGCTGAAAGCCCAAAATCTTGCCGTTAGCGTAAACATTAAGCCCGGCAATCGCATAACCATCTTTGGCGATGATTTGGTGTTTTTCGGAAGAATCGTAAACGGGAATCATCAGCGCCAGATCGTCACCGCCGCTCGGAGAGAGAGCGAAATCCAAACCAATCATTGGCTGGCTATTGGGATGAACCATGGTTGCTGTGTGCGTCGCTTCTGTTCCGACAAGTTTCGTGAACATACCCGGAGGGATATTCCGCACTTGGGACCATCCAAATTCTTGTTCCATTTTCACTTGTCGCGAAAGGACGTCCTGGAAATTGCCCGCTTTCGCAGCCCAGTCGTTAACTCCTGAGTTACTTTTTTGTTCGGAAGCCGACTCGCCGCCAAATGAATGGGATTCGACAATTGATTTCATCTTTTCTGCTAATCCGGAAACAGATCGCGGTGTCGATCCAAAGGTCGTGGCACGATCTGGACGGATTGAACTTGATTCTGGTCGGGAAGAACGCAAGTCGCCGCTTCGATGCAGCGGGCGGTTCTCAAATCCGGTTTCGGTGGGTTCCGCCGGTGCACTATTAACTAATGAACTCCCGTTTCGCCCGTTTGCCAAAGCGGCGTCAACTGGACTTTCGATATTCGACCTGGACGAGAGTCGTGATGGTGTAGGATTGCCGATGTTGGGAGACCGATTGGGAGAACTACCTTTGGGAAATTGCTGAGAGCTGATATTCGGGGCCTGCGAAATGGGTCGCCCTGACAAATTCCCGAATTCATTTTTACGTGCATCTCGAGTTTTGGTATCCGATGGTTGCATTTGCGACATGACAACGGCAAAACCAATGAAAAAACACGCCGGAATGCCACCCATGACAAACGCCGACGTCCATTCTTCGTCGATTCCGTATCCGACCGTGACCATCGCGCCACCAACGACGCCCAATACCATTCCGACCAATGGAGCACCGCCGCCAAATAAATTGAGAATCTTCAATTGCAATCCAAGGAACGGCAAAATGAAGCTTAAGATACCGAGGACCATCAGCAGCACGCCGATTTGCAAAAACCAAGGAGTCGCAACGCCTTCGACGTCACCTGACAACGTAGATTTCGGACTTTGACCCAAGTTCGATGAATTGGTTGTTTGCCAATTCGATTGTGATTGGTACGGAGAAGGAATCGCGGAAGGCGGGCCAAGCGGATACGGTGATGAAATAGGAGTTGAAGCTGGTGCCGACCTTGACTGAGGTGAACCGTGTGTCAGCAAGCTGGCCGCAAGTCTCTCATACGGAGAATCGATGGAGCTTGCTGCCGGTTGCTGTTGATTGCGCTGTGCAGCATTGTCGTCGATGTTCAAATTCAAATCGTCCATCGCGTCGATCTGAACAAGGAACTTGGACTTGCACGCGGGGCATCGAAGATTGTTCCCGTGAAGTCGCGAACTGACGCTAAGCGTCTTCTGGCAACTCGGACATTGCACTTTGGAAGGCATTCGTGATGGCTCCTTTGCGTGAGTGGCAACGCATTTCGGCCTATTGGGCGGTAGGCTATTATTGTCACCTTGCCATTCGAAATATGCAACACGATTCGCCATCCGAAACCAATGACTCGAATACGGCGCGCTATTCGATACGAAGGTGCCGCAACCGTTAATGTTTTGCGTCAACGCGACGTGCCTTGTGAATTGGCAATAGCTTCGATCGCCGATCTGAATGACTTGAATTTGCCGAAAAAACCGCTATTATCGGCTGTGCGTCGGATCAATCCGCGTTCGGTGGAAAGCAAACGCAATGACCGCGATCGGCATCATCATTTTGGTTGTGTCTTGGCTCGCTTTATTTGCGGCATCCATCTGGCTCCTCGTTATCGCATTCCGAGTCAGCGTTGGATGGGGATTGGCGTCACTATTTATTCCGTTTGCGGGCTTTGTTTTTCCGTTTCTACATTGGGAAAAAGGCGGCAAGCCATTCATCGCGCTGCTTTGTTGCCTTCCGCCAGCGATCGTTGGCTTCATACTGATAATCTTGGGCCAAGTACCGGCAAGCAACGGCAGAAGTGGAACAAACACGGAATTTGTTTCGCGCGAAGAACCGCAGCTTGACGAATCGAGCACCAACGCACCGGTTGCCCTACCAGGTGCATCGTCCGTCGCCGACAAGGAAATTGCTCGAGGCGATATTTATGCCCCAATTTCGCCGATGACGTTATTGCCCGCCCTTCGATATTCCGCAGGGAGCATCATCTTGTCGGATTTTCGCGGGAACGAATCGGGAACCCGGTTCAACGATCGGGCTCCGTCCGGCGGTATCCTCATCGGCCTACGAATTGGCGTGGATGAACAGCTTGGACACATCTTGAACATTCGCCCGATTTTCCAAGTAGCCAATCGTTGCACTTATGGCGATATTCATGGCCCGACCGGAGGTCAACCGCAGGAAATCGTTGCCAAGCCCGGCTTTGCAATCGGCGGCCTTCTGATAACGACAACCATTCCGATCCATTCCGTTCAAGCAATCTTTCTGCGCATCAATAACCTCGGACAACTCGATCCGGAAGATCGTTACGATTCCAATATTGTCGGGCGCGAAGGGGGCAGGAAACGCCGAATCTTTGCCGAAGGTCGCCCCATCGCCGAAGTCAGCGGATGGACCCGCGACAAACTCCAAGCGATTGGACTGGGCGCGATCGGATCGACGATCGGGGACGAGGTCGAAATTGCGCAATCAACACAGCAGCAGCGAACACCAATTTCGAATCCTTTTGCCGATACGACACCGAAATCGAGGCCAACAAATGAACCTGATGCACCGCTCGGCGAGCTTCTCGAAAAACCATTAACCGATGAACCCTCAACCGAAAGTAATCCTCCGCTTGAAAACAATTCAGATCCTCAGCCCGATCACGAACCTGACTCCGAACCCAATGTCACTGCGGAAGAGCCGTTTCGAAATTGGTCAAGCGCCGGCGGCAGTTTCTCCGTGACGGCGAAGTTCAAAGCCATTGATGGAAAAAAAGTGCTTCTCGAAAATCGAGAGGGCAAGACAGTGCTCGTCGCGGTCGACAAACTGTGTCAATCCGATCAAGACTATCTTAAATCGCGCCAAGTCAACTCGCGTCAAGTCAAATAGTGTCGCCAACCGCGTCAACCGGCATTCACACAATGCGAGCCGAATCGAGCCCAATTTCGAGGAACCCTGCGACGTTCAGTTCAAGGCCGCTGTCGCCGATAATGCGGATGAACACGCTCGACTTCGGAATCATGACGCCATGCTTCTCAGTGTCAAATAGGCTGAGCATGAAAATATTCGGTTGAGAAAAAAACCAAAATCCAAGACATTAAGGTAGGCGAACAGATAGTCGAGCATGATGCACGGCAAAATGAACCGGCGGCGAGCCAAGCCATAAATTCAGCTTCCACGGACAGGCACCGCGATAAGTTGCCTTGCTGGTTGCTTACGAACGCTAGGCGATAGTACCATATACGCTTCAAATCCGGTCGGCATCGACGCATGGATCGCGTTGCCAAAATTTATCGCTTGAGTCGTTCGGCGTCGGCAAGAAACGATTTTGCGATAGCTACCATGGTGACGCGGATTTAAGAACCGGCTCACGGAACACCAAAAATGATTGAAGATCTTTCACGACTGAAGCAACGGCGGTGGGGAGAGACGCAGCGCAAAGATAATTGGTGGCTAACGCCACTGGTCGTGTTCATTGCGCTATCAAGCTTCATTGTCTATGCGACCTGGGCGGCGTTTCAGAATGTGCACTACACGTTTGGCAATTACCTGTCGCCGTTTTATTCGCCGGTGTTATTTGGCGATTCACCAGACGCTTGGTTTGGCCCCAAACCGGCGTGGTGGCCCAGTTGGATTCCATTTTCGCCGGCGCTTTTTATTTTGCCGTTCCCGGCGGGCTTTCGATTAACGTGCTACTACTACCGAGGTGCTTATTACAAAGCATTCTGGCAAGACCCGCCGTCCTGCTCCGTCGGCGAGCCGCGCAAGGGATACTTGGGTGAAAATTGGCTGCCCCTAATTCTGCAAAACCTGCATCGCTACTTTTTGTATTTCGCGATGCTGTTTATTTTGTTCTTGGCCCATGATGCCTGGAAGGCGATGTGGTTTGAAAGTACGGATGGTGGCCAGCAATTTGGCATCGGCGTCGGCACGATCGTGCTTACTGTCAATGTCATTTTGCTTGGCGGATACACGCTCGGTTGCCATTCGTTGCGGCATCTCGTCGGCGGGTACCTAAATCAGTTTTCCAAAGCACCGATCCGAGCCAAGTGCCATCAATGCGTAAGTTGTCTTAACCAAAAACATATGGCGTGGGCTTGGTGCAGTCTGGTTTGGGTCGCGTTTTCGGATTTGTACGTGCGACTTTGTTCGACGAATATTTGGACCGATTTTAGGATTTTCTAAATGGCGGAGTATCAGACAATTGAACACGACGTGCTGGTGATCGGCGCCGGCGGCGCTGGTTTGCGGGCGGCAATCGAAGCGGCTTCCGTCCCCGGAATCTCAGTGGGGCTAGTTTGCAAATCGCTGCTCGGAAAAGCCCACACCGTCATGGCCGAAGGTGGCGTGGCCGCCGCGCTCGCCAACGTCGATGAACGGGACGGCTGGCAAACGCACTTTGCAGATACGATGCGCGGTGGACAGTACTTGAACAATTCGCGAATGGCAGAACTTCATGCGAAGCAAGCGCCGGATCGTGTACGCGAATTAGAAGCATGGGGCGCGGTCTTCGATCGGACGGCCGATGGCAAGATCATGCAGCGGAATTTCGGCGGACATAAGCACCCCCGCTTGGCGCATGTCGGCGATCGCACGGGCTTGGAAATGATTCGCACGCTCCAGGATCACGGAATTCATCGCGGGATCGAAGTCTACATGGAATGCACGGTGACTTCGCTGCTGAAAGATGGCAATCGTCTCGCCGGAGCGTTTGGCTACGAACGTGAACGAGGACGATTTAAACTTTTCAAAGCCAAAGCCGTCGTTATGGCGACCGGCGGAATCGGCCGCGCTTACAAAATCACCAGCAATTCGTGGGAGTACACGGGCGACGGTCATGCACTAGCTTACGACGCGGGTGCCGACCTGATCGATATGGAATTCGTTCAGTTTCATCCGACGGGAATGGTCTGGCCGCCCAGCGTCCGCGGAATTCTCGTTACCGAAGGCGTTCGCGGCGAAGGCGGCGTACTCAAAAACAGTCAAGGTCATCGCTTCATGTTCGACGACATTCCCGAACTTTACGTTCATCAGACCGCCGACTCGCCCGAAGAAGGTTGGCGGTATGTGATCGGCGATCGAAACGCGCGGCGTCCCCCTGAACTTTTGACGCGCGACCATGTGGCCCGCTGCATCGTGCGTGAAATCAAAGCAGGTCGCGGAAGTCCGCACGGTGGCGTTTACCTCGACATCGCTTGGATCAAGGAAAAGGTAAAAAACGCGGAAGAACACATCAAGAAAAAACTTCCCAGCATGTACCATCAATTCAACGAGCTTGCCGGGATCGACATCACCAAAGAGCCGATGGAGGTCGGCCCTACGACACATTATGTCATGGGTGGAATCCGGGTCGACGGCGACTCGCAAATGTCGACAGTCCCCGGATTGTTTGCGGCGGGTGAATGCGCCGGCGGAATGCACGGCGCGAATCGCCTGGGTGGAAATTCGCTTTCGGACTTGCTTGTATTTGGAAAGCTCGCCGGGGAATACGCAGCGAAATACGCCCAACAATGCGGCCCGCTCAATCTCAATCCCGCACACGTCGACGACGCATTGCGCGCGGCCTTGCGCCCACTGGATGATGACCGCGATCAGAAGACAGGCCCGTATCAAATCCAATTCGACCTGCAGGACTTGATGCAAGAAAACGTCGGCATCGTTCGCAACGAAACGGAAATGCAATCTGCCGTCGGAAAATTGGATGAGTTGAAAAAGCGTGCTGCCGTTGTCGGCGCCATTGGAAATCGAGAATACAATCCAGGTTGGCACACGGCACTCGATTTGTCGAACTTGCTGACGGTATCTGAAGCCATCGCGCGCAGTGCGGTCATTCGCAAAGAAAGCCGCGGCGCTCACTTTCGCGAAGATTTCCCCAACAAAGAGGAGGCATTCTCCAAGGTCAACACGATAGTGCGCAAAGGCCCCGCGGGCCAAATGCAAGTAGTGCAGGATCGTATCTTGGAAATGCGCGACGACCTCAAACAGATCGTCAAGGAGAATCAGCAGTGACGCAAGCGACTTTCAATATTTGGCGCGGCGACGAAAACGGCGGCCAGTTTCAGGAATACCAAACTGAGATCACAACGGGTATGGTCGTGTTGGACGCCGTTCACCGCATCCAAGCGGAAAGCGCCAACGACCTCGCCGTGCGCTGGAACTGCAAAGCCGGTAAATGCGGCTCGTGTAGCGCGGAAGTCAACGGACAGCCCCGCTTGATGTGCATGACTCGGTTGAACGATTTGAACCTGGATGAGCCGGTAAGCGTGGAGCCGATGAGAGCGTTTCCGCCGATTCGTGACTTGGTAGCCGACGTTTCTTGGAATTATCGCGTCAAGCAAAAAATCAAACCTTTCAAACCACGACCGCCCGACAACGCGGACGGCACGTGGACGATAATGCAAGAAGACATCGAGCGCGTTCAAGAATTTCGCAAGTGCATTGAGTGCTTTTTGTGCCAAGACGTCTGCCACGTTTTGCGCGATCACCACAAACACGATGAATTTATTGGACCGCGTTTTTTGGTGCATACCGCCGCGCTCGACATGCACCCGCTCGACACCGAAGATCGGTTGGCGGATTTAAAGACGAGAGACGGCATCGGCTATTGCAACATCACCAAATGCTGCACGAAAGTCTGCCCCGAACATATCACGATCACCGACAACGCGATCATTCCTTTGAAAGAGCGAGTCGCGGACGAGTTTTACGATCCGCTGAAAAAACTCTTCCGCATCTTCATGCCGAAGACGGCGCGTTGATTGCGGATTCTCGTTAGCAACTATGGTGGGCTGGTAATCGACATGCGGCTCATACCAAGTTGCCGCGTCGACCGAGATTTCGCCCTCGGTCAACTTGCGTATGACGATGCCGAACGGTGCGCAAGCCCGTGAATCGAGTTAGCACTTGGGTCCGGAGCGGCGACACGAAGTCCTAACGCTGCCGTTCAAAACACGACATGGAGCAGCGCACACTCGATAGCCCCGAACGCGTTTGATTTCGATTGACGATCTTCAAGTCGTGGCAAACTCGATCAAGTATTTCGCTTATCTGGTCTAACGGAATTACCGAGTCGCCCTTGGAATGATATTGTTTCTACAATCAAAAGTCCGTGAAAACGCCGGTTCGCCGATAAAATGCTGCGGAAAACAGACGCTGAAGTGCTTGCGAAAAATCCGGATTCAGTTTATTCTATGTTGGAATAGTACCAACATCGAATTATTCGTATAACCGATGAATCGACTCGACGAACGAATATCTGACTTTTCACAGTCCATGCGCCTAATCATGGAGCGGTTTCAACGCCTTAACGGAGTCGCTTCGCAAGGACCGCATTTGGACCTGAGTCAGCAAGAAATTCGACTCGTTGAACAATTGCGACTTGCGGGCACCCAAAAAATGAAAGGGATTTCCGAATACCTTGGGGTCGCGGTGAACTCGGTAACCAGCATTATTGACAATTTGGAAAAAAAGGGATTTGTCGTTCGGCAACGATCGCAGGACGACCGCCGAGTTGTTTATGTCGAGCTTACTCAGTCGGGACGCGATGCTGCTGATGCATCGGCGTTAGGCAAGCGAGAACTGCTGCGAACGATGCTCGAAAGGTTGACGGACGAGGAGCAAGAGACACTCGTTTTTTTGTCCAAGAAAATTGCCGCATCGGCGGTGCAAAAAATTGAATCGCTCGAAGTCAGCTAACCCGACCCAAACAATGACAAAACTAGAACCAATGAAACACAAGATTGCCGGCAGCGAAAATCACAGTTCTTCTACTCGTGAATCCGAAGTTGCCATCCCTCCGAAGAAACGCGTCAGACTCGATGTTTCGAATCAAGCACTTGTCGTCGGCGTATTGGCGGCGATTGCCGGTTGGTATTTTCATTCTTTGTCGCAGCAGAATGAACGTGACGCCGCGTTACCGGAACTTCCCCAGCGAGCGGTTGGCGATTTTCCGCCAACACTCGTTACCGCAGCACCTGTTACGGTTCGTTCTGTATCGCAATCGATCGATACAATTGGCACGCTCAACAGCTTTGAAGAGATTCCCATCAGCAGCAAAGTGGAGGGCACAATCCAAAAACTTTATCATGACGTCGGGGCGCGTTTAAAGCCCGGTGACTTGCTCGTCGAAGTGGATCCCGAAAGTTATCGGTTGGCCGCCGAACAAGCCGAGCGTTCATTGCAGGTCGAATTGGCGAAACTCGGTTTGCGCGAGCTTCCTCCGGCAGATTGGGACGTTGCGAAAACGCCAAGCGTCATGCAGGCTCAAGCACGTTTGAACCAAGCCGGAAGCCGTTGGGCTCGATTGCAAAAGCTTTCCGCATCCAACGCCGCGTCCGAGTCCGATGTGGACACCGCCAAAAGCGATTTTGAATCGGCGAACGCGGAACGTGAGCATCAGATCATGATGGCCAACGCGGATTTGGCGACGATCAAGATGAAGCAAATCGCGTTGGAAATAGCGCAGCGGCAATTGCGCGAAACGAAAATCGCGGCACCTTTGCCGTCGACGCTCGGAGAACTTGGTGAAGCCTTTTCAGCGGAAAAACCGCTGTTTGTGGTCTCGAAGCGATTGCTCAGCGAAGGAACATTTTTGCGGGCCGGAACCCAAGTCTACACTTTAGCAATCGATGGAACGCTCAAGCTTCGGGCAAGCGTCCCGGAAAAATTCGGCTCGCTGATCGAAACCGGGCAATCGGCGTCAATTACGATCGCTGCCGTGAAAGACGCTTTTGTCGGAACCGTTACCAACGTCCATCCAACGGTTGATCCTCAAACGCGAACGTTCGAAATCGAAGTGCAAATCCCAAATCCGAACCGACAACTTAAACCAGGAAGCTTCGCCAAAGCCGCAGTTCAGATTGGCCGCCATGACGGCTCGATGACAGTTCCCTTGGAAGCAATCGTCAGCGTTGCCGGCATCAACAAACTGTACTTGATGGAAGCCGGCAAGGCCCGCGAAGTCCACGTGACGCTTGGCACACAGACCAACGAATGGGTGGAAATCCTGGAACCGCCACTGACCGAAGCCGCGACGGTCATCACCAGCGGTTACGGCCTGCTTTCGACGGGAAGCGTCGTTGAGCTACGCCAATCGCCGAGCCCAGCAGCAACAATTCCGAGCGCGACGACTAAAATCTCTGCGCCGGACGACAACTCGAATCCAGCGCCGTAAGTCACTCGAGACCGCCCATGAGTATCTCAGAGCTTTGCATTCGCCGACCGGTGTTCACGTGGGTTCTCGTCGGTATTCCCGTGGTGCTGGGCTTCGTTTCGTTTTTTGATTTAGGAGTCGACCTCTTTCCCAAAGTTGACTTTCCGGTCGTCGCGGTTGTGTCCTCACTTCCCGGCGCCAGCGCTGAAGAAATGGAAGCCAACGTCACTCGGTTGATTGAAGAATCTGTGAACTCGATCTCCGGCGTGAAAGAAACCGAATCGACGTCGCGCGAAGGCTCGTCGACCGTGATCGTGGAATTCGAGCTGGAGAAAAACGGCGATGTTGGCGCTCAAGAAGTACGCGACAAGATCGCCATGTTGAGCGGGCAATTTCCGCAAGGCATGGAGCCACCCATCGTCAACAAATTCGACTTGGACGCCGCCCCCATCATGACGATTGGCATTTCGGGAAATCGCGACGTCCGCGAAGTCTCCGATATCGCCAAACACCAAATTCAAGAACCTCTCCAGACGGCCGCAGGCGTGGGAAGCGTATTTTTGTCGGGGGGCCAAACGCGGGCGATCAACATTATCGTCGATACGGACAAACTCACGTCGAATGACTTGTCGGTCGAAGACGTCCGCCGAGCCTTGGTGACGCAGAATCTCGAAGTTCCCGGCGGCCTGATCGACCAGGGCTCCCGCGAAATGGTCTTGCGCACCCTGGGCCGCATTTCGACACCCGCGAAATTTAATGAAGTCATTGTCTCGCAACGCAACGGTTTTCCGATTCGCATCAGCGATATCGGTCGAGTGGAAGATTCGATCGAGGAACCACGCAGCTTGAGCCGACTTGATGGCCTCAACTCGGTGAGCTTGTTTGTGCAAAAGCAATCTGGAACCAACACGGTTGAAATTTCGAATGCGGTCCACAAGCGATTGGCGAAAATCATTCCAAACCTTCCACCCGACATCAAAGTCGAAATCATCAACGACCAATCGCGATTTATTCGCAAATCACTCAACGAAATTCGATTCCACTTGCTGCTGGCCGCGTTTCTCGTCTCGGCGACTATTTTGTTGTTCATCCGCGATTGGCGCACCACGCTCATTGCGACGTTGGCGATTCCGACGTCGATCATTCCCACGTTTTTCTTTATGAATTACATGGGCTTCACTCTAAACAACATCACGATGCTGGCTTTGATTTTGGCGATCGGCATTGTCATCGACGATGCCGTTGTGGTTCACGAAAACATTTTTCGCCACATGGAAGAATTTGGCGAAAGCGCGATGGAAGCTGCGCGAAAAGGAACCAAGGAGATCTCGTTAGCTGTTTTGGCGACCAGTCTTTCGCTCATGGTGATCTTCGTACCGGTCGCTTTCATGGGTGGCATCGTCGGCCGATTCTTTAGCTCGTTCGGCTTCACCGTCGCCTTTGCGATCCTGATGAGCTTGTTCGTTTCGATGACGCTGACTCCGATGCTTTGTTCCCGCTTTCTGAAACTTGAAAAAAGTCGATCCGGAACAGCCGCGTCGAAATCGGGCGCGATTTATCGAACTACCGAATTGACATTTGGTTGGCTATTAAGAGGAGCATTGAGACACCGCTGGATCACCGTCGCACTTTCAATTGGCGTCTTTTTCGCAACGATTCCTCTGGTCAAAATCATCGGCGTGAACTTCGTACCTCGCGATGACCAAAGCGAATACCAAGTCAAATTTACAATGCCCGAGGGATACACGCTGGCGCGAACCAATCAAGTCGCTTCGGAAATCGAATCAAGATTGCTGCAGCTTCCCGGCACTCAACATCATTTTACTGTGATTGGCCGAAGCAACGGCCTGGGCGACGGCCAAGGTGATGTGACCAGCGGTTCGATCTATTTTCGCATCAAAGATCTCGCCGACCGCGAATACAGCCAATTTGATCTCATGGGACGGGCACGAGAAATCCTAAAAGAATTTCCCGACGTTCGCGGCGCGGTTCTCGATGTTTCCGCGATTGGCGGCGGCGGGGGAGGGGACACACGAACCTTCCAAATAAGTTTGAAAGGCCCCGACCTCATGAAACTCGGTGAATACTCGGAACACCTTTTGGAAAAACTTCGTGGAATCCCAGGCTTGGTCGACGTGGATTCGACGCTCGCCCTGCGCAAGCCAGAAATTCAAGTCGAAATTGATCGCGACCGAGCAAGCGACTTGAACATTCCAGTCCAAACCATTGCCGATACGTTGAGCATCTTGGTCGGCGGAAAAAGAATTTCAAAATACCGTGAAGGAAACGAACAATTCGATGTCTGGCTGCGTGCCGATAAACCTTTCCGCGCTAGCACGCAAGCTTTGGCCGGAATTACGATTCAATCGCCGACTGCCGGACCAACTCAATTAAGCAGCGTTGCTTTTTTGAAGGAAGCTCGCGGGCCAAGCCAAATCGAACGACTGAATCGACAGCGCACGGTAAAGTTAGTCGCGCAACCCGATAAAATCTCGCTTAACGATGCTACCGCTCGAGCCAAGGAAATCATCGCCGAGATGAAGCTTGCTCCTGGCTACGAAGTTAGCTTTGGTGGTCAAGCCGACATGCTGGGCGAAACCGGATATTACTTTGCGGTCGCACTCGGATTAAGCATGTTGTTCATGTACTTGATTCTCGCCGCACAATTCGAAAGCTGGCTTTACCCCATCAGCATCATGGCTTCTCTGCCGGTTACGATTCCCTTTGGGCTGGCGTCTCTAATGCTTTTCCGCACACCGCTCGATTTGTATTCGATGTTCGGCTTGTTCATGTTGATCGGCATCGTGAAGAAAAATGGCATTTTGCAAATCGACAAAACGAATGAATTGCGACGAGCCGGGATGCCGCGCGATCGCGCGATCATCGAGGCGAACCACATTCGCCTGCGACCGATCTTGATGACGACCGTTATGTTGATGGCTGCCATGCTTCCTATCGCATTGGGCGAAGGAGCAGGAACAGGCGCTCGCGCCAGCATGGCCAAAGTCATCATTGGCGGGCAAGCACTCAGTCTGGTTCTTGCACTGTTGGTGACACCGGTTTCGTATTCGCTGCTGGACAGTTTTCGCGAAAGACTTGGCCGACTGTGGCGGAGACAACGGCGCGGCCCAGATGATACGACCGCAATTCCGGAAGTGACCATCGTAGGCACGGAGACCACGGTTGACGAACCGGTTGACGTCAGACTCCTGGCCGCGAAGTTCGGTCATGACGCCGCGCATTAGTTCATTCAATGGTTTGTGAATGCGCTGATTGTGGGCAAAGCTTTCCTCGACGCAAGAATCGCTGACTCGTCTTTCGCACCTGCGATTGGTACAGTAATCGACAATGGCGAGCGACGGTTGAATGGTTTGAGGTGAGGGGAATGCCGATGGCGGAACTGAGAATTTGGAACTTGGACGGCAAAACCGCAATCGTTTGCGGTAGCTCGCAAGGCATAGGTCACGCTTGCGCACAAGCCATGGCGGACCTGGGCGCCTCGGTGGTGCTGATTGCACGAGATATTGCCAAACTCCACGCAGCGGCCGCACAACTTAGCTGCAATACTGGGCAGACCCATCGTTGCCTCGTCGCCGATTTCGCCAATGCACAACACGTCGAAAACGCAATTGCCAGTTTTCTGGGAGAACATCCTGCGGTCCATATCTTGGTCAACAATACCGGGGGACCGCCGGCGGGGACAGCGATCGACGCGACGCTCGATCAATTTCGCCAAGCGTTCAACAACCATCTGTTATGCAACCAGGTTTTGGTCCAAGCGGTCGTTCCGAGCATGCGCCAATCGGGATACGGTCGGATCATCAATATCATTTCGACTTCGGTAAAACAGCCCATTGTCGGATTGGGGGTATCCAATACGATTCGCGCGGCGGTCGCAAACTGGGCCAAGACCTTGGCGACGGAGCTGGGTCCGCAGGGGATCACGGTGAACAACGTGTTACCCGGAATGACGGAAACGTCTCGCCTTCGATCGCTGATTACATCCAAAGCAGAACAATCGCAGCGTTCGGTCTCTGAGGTCGAGCAGGCGATGAAAGACGAGATTCCTTTGCGCCGTTTCGCAACAGCGGCGGAGATTGCAGCGGCGGTCGCCTTCTTGGCTTCACCGGCAGCAAGCTATATCAACGGCATCAATTTGCCAGTCGACGGCGGCCGCACCCAGTGCCTTTGACGGACAAACGGCGACAGCGACGGTCTTTCCTCATTGTTTCTCCGTACCCGCGTTCAGCGGGAGTCGGTCGAAGCTTCCGTGGAGCACCAAGGGCTTCGGCGGCCAACCAAGGGGCTTGCCTGTGTCTGCATCTTCGCAACGGGCGAGCTCGATGTCGAAATTGCCGCTGAACTGTGCGGATTGAGCGAGTATGGTGGTGTTGAGCGTGCCGACGGCCGGATCGCCGGGCCAACAGCGCACCCTACGGAGGCGGTCTTCGAATACAAACTCGAAGACAACGTGGGTCTCTGGGGCGACACGCCCGTCGCCGTCAAAGACGAGTACCAATTCCCATTCATCAGCACCGAGTTCGATGCGGCTGGAGCTGACACTGCCGATGGTGGCGCCTGGGAACGCCGAGTCGAACCCCAAGTACGCTTCGAGCCCGAAGAACTGTGGCGTGACAATTCCGCCTAACGGCAGTCCGAGGCGCGGCCGGATAATTTGGACTACAAACGCAGGGCCTGACGAGGAACCGGGAACGATGATGGCAACTGGACGATCCGGCCGATAAACAACAAAGGGTATGCTGGCCACGACGGCAAAGCCGGTCAATAGCGTTACCAGAAAGAATTTCCCAGACGGTTTGCGATTGTCTTTGCGTTCAATTGCCATCAGCCACCTGTCCCGCTAATCCCACGTTATCCCAGCCCGCGAGTGGACGATTCAAATTCAAAATACACGATCGAGGCCTTCGTTTGCAACCGTTTGTTAGTGCATTTTCTCGTACTCGTACTCAGGCATCGCGGTACTCGT
>JANMEB010000106.1:0-2791 GCA_031376585.1 Planctomycetota bacterium
CGCTGGGCGGTGACTTGCAAACCGTGTTGGCGAAGCTGATTGGCTGGATCGTTCGACATGCCGCCGTTCTATGTCAAAACTTGGACATTGTCAAGAATTAGCCTGCGCCCATTAAAAAGGCCGCATCGCAAGCAATTGAATGCGTCCCGGGCAATTCAATCATGAATTCACGTGCTAGCGGTGAGTTTGGGATTGAAAAAAGAGCAGTTGAATTGCGTTTGGCCATGCCTCCCCTGTAATGGCCCATATATCCCGCAAATCCCCTCAACAACCTGTAATGATCATGCCGATTGTGACTTCAAGCGATGCCAGTCAATTGATGCAATATCCAGCGAAGCATTCGTGCAGGTTTTTCTTGGCACAAGGGGCGATCATGTCATTGTTAACTCAAGCGCGTTTGTTGTTAATTTGTTTTGTCCTGGCGTGCGTGGTTTCGGGTAACTTGCGGGCTCAGACTTTTGGAATTGAATTACACAACAACTTGATGCCGGCTTCTGGCGGCATGGCGGGCGCGAGTTTAAGCCAGCCGCAAGATTTGCAATCGGCCATGAACGGAAACCCGTCCACGCTGAGACAATTCAACGGCACTCAGTTTTCCTTTAGCGGCGCTTGGGCGGATGCGAATTATAACCTGACGCAAGCCGATCCACTGCCGCTGTTGGGCGTTGCGCCTTTTAGTGCGAGCTCAGGAACACCGGGCTCGTTATTGGGCAACATCGGAGTGACTCAAGATTTGGATGCATTTGGGATCCCGGCAACGATGGGGCTGGGGTTCATATCCAATGCGGGTACCGGCAGCGAATTTAAGCAAGTACTCGCATCCAATGGAACGTCGACACAATATTTAGCTTTGGACATGGATGCGAGCCTCGGATTTAATGTGACGGAGCGATTGGCATTTGGGGTAACGGGGACCGTTGGAACTTCATTTCTTGACACGCCGTTTGTCGATGTGGGTGGGATGACGGGCGCATACGGATTCCGCGGCACGGTCGGTGCTAATTATTGCGTGAATTCGGATACCTCATTGGGCGCTTATTGGCAATCCAAGAAGAGATTCGAGTTCGAAGACGCTGCAATCATCGGAGGCATCCCTCTGAACGTCGCCTTAGATCATCCAGCCAACATTGGGATCGGTCTCGCCAATAGCAGCCTGATGTGCGGCCGACTCTTACTGGCGGCAGATGTGATCTACAAAATGTACAGTGATGCGGCTGCATTGAAGGCGGTTTACGAGGACCAGATGTGTTTTCAGATCGGCGGCCAATACGTGCTGAACGAACGGATGCGGCTACGGACAGGCTACGCCTATAATGAAAACCCGATGAAGGACGCGCAATTGGAATCGATCGGTGGAGTTACAATTCCCGATGGAGTCCCAGCGGTGCGCTATGTCCAAGGACAATTTGCGGCGATCGGCCAACAACGAGTCACGATGGGTTTGGGAATTCGCGATTTCAAGCCGGGTATCGACCTGGATCTATTCTTCGGATACGCGTTCGCGGAGACGGATCAGTTTGCGGCAACGACCGTCAGTATCGACGACAACTATTGGGTTGGCTTCGGACAGACATGGCGATTTGGCGGATGTTCCAATGACGGCGATCCCCAAGCCATTCAGTAAGCCCCTGTACGTGGGACATTCATTGCCAGTTGTTGCTTGAGCTGACAATGATGATTTAGACGCCCAATCTGCCCGTTGAAAAACGACCAATACAAGCACGTCGCGTGATCCATTGGCGGCGACTAAAACTGCCAACCGAAACCGACGTTGGCGAAAAAATCGGACGACTGTTCGTTGAGACCCCAGCCGACCCGGATGCCGACTTCAAAATCGCGATTGATCAAATAATGGACACCAGGGCTGAAGAAGTGTTGGGTTGTTTCCACTTCGCGACCTTCACTGAAGACCCCAAAGTATTCGGCATGAGCTTTCAACCGTTCACTCAACGGAATCTTGATTACAGTTGAGGGTGCCCAGACAATGAAGTGATCCTCCGGAGATATGAGGGTTTCAGAAGACCCGCTGGTACCAAACCGAGTCGCCGAGTCCCAGGTCCAGCCATTTCTCAGCTTCCAGCCAAAGACATGGGTCGCCGAGACTGCGGTCGAATTTGACTCGCCGCAGGTCGGTGTAAAACCCTGAACTATAAACGAACTCTGAGGAGTCCAGCCGCACTGTTCGGTCAAAAAGACTTTCGCGCCATAGAGCAGTTTGGCTTCCTCTTCGAGTTCAGCTTCTGCTGCGCCAAATTCGGGTATATTGCCGGAAATCGGGCTACCCACTCCACCGATTTCATAATTCCATCCAAATCTCAATTCGACTTTATCCGTCAAACCATACCGCGCGACGATTTCCGGGACGCTATGCGTTTCGGGAACTGAACGGTTGTTTATAAACGAGTAGGCGGATTCCAGAATGATCCGGCCGCGGCGAACGGTCGTAGTCGCCGGCGTAAATGAATCGCGATCGGTCTCGATTTCCTCAGCTCCTTCGCCTTCCCCTTCAAGTTCCGGCTCCTCGGCTTCGGCTTCGCGCCCGCCTCCGTCGACGGTTGCCGTTTCCAACGAATGGCCTTGACTTGCTAGGTTGAATTGCTGAGCAAGCAATGGCCTGACCAGAAGCACCATCGCCGAAGTCATCAGACAAATACCAATCGAAAAAATCTTATTCCGGTGCAGCATTCTCAAGCCCCGTTGCGTCGGCAAACTAAACCTATTGCATCTTCAAGCCCAAGAATTGGGGTTGTGTGCCACTGGCTCTGCCAGTGTCTTTCGGGAACGCAAGTCA
>JANMEB010000128.1:0-15692 GCA_031376585.1 Planctomycetota bacterium
TGACTTGCGAATCTTAAGGGATCCGACGGGTCCAAGAAATATTTTGCTACAACAACGAGGGAATTCGTATGGCGACGGCCAAACAAACTGACAAGATCGAAGCAGATGAAATCGCTTTTTTCGCAAACTATTACGAGAACCAAGCGTACAATCCAACGGGATGGCGGCTGCGGTTGCAGAGAGAACTTCGATCGCTATTACGCCAGTCGGGCGGAAAGCGGCTTGGGCGAGTGCTGAGTCTTGGATGTGGCGATGGACAATTCGAGCTCATGTTGGCAGCCCATGCCGAACAAGTGACGGGGCTCGACATTTCTCCCGAAGCGATCGAGCTGGCGAAACGCATGACGGCCGCGGCGAAAATAGACAACGTAGAATTTCGTTGCCAGCCGTTATCGGATTTGAAATGGAATGAAACCTACGACGCCATTATTTGTTTGGCGTTCTTGCACCACGTTCCCCCCGCAGAGTTGCCGACTTTGCTCCACCAAGTTTACGAACATCTGGTTCCGGGTGGTTTCTTTTATGCAGAGGACCCCAACGTCCATGGAGTCTTGCGGAAGTTCGGCCGTGTTGTTTTGCAGGATGGGTACGACCGGTACCATTCACCTGATGAGCGTGAATTGGATCCCACTGAAATCGTCGCGCAAATGCAGCAGACTGGATTTAACGGAGTCCGAATTGGCTACATCGATCTTACGCTGATTCCGGCATTGTTCGTCTTGGCGAAAGGGCCGCGCTGGCCGATGTATGCTTGTTCCGCAGTCGACTGGCTCTGGTGCCGCTTTCCGTTCGCTCGATGGGCAAGTGGTTTCACGACATTTGCCCGCCGATAGAATGGCGATTCGAAACAGGTGAATCACCGGAAACCGAACGCTAGCGCGCACTGGCTGATAAAAATGCTAACGGTATTAGCGTTTGCACTACCGACTCGCGTCGATGTCTTTACTGGCGCTGCTAAGCATTTCGTTGGCGGTTATTTGGCTTGCTTCGGAAACGAAAAGAGTTGGCACGCCATTAGATTGAAGCAGCGAGAGACCATGAATGGGGGCGGGCCATTGCAGCAAGTCGACTAGAAGACCGACGTCGGAGAGGACAGTGATCGTGTCGTCGCTGGCGGCAAAAGCGAAAAGCGAGCGTGATGAATCGAGGGCTAGCGCGGCTACGGGCTGAATTTGCCGTTCGAATTCTTGCGGGCCGATGGCGTGGGTCCAGCCGATTTCTAATTCCGGTGTAATGCCGAGGGCCTGCCATTGCCCATGCTCGTCAAGTGCTACGGCACAGGCGAGTAAGTTGGGATCCGGAGAGGGGAATAGGCGACGGACTTTTAATTGACCCAACGCAACAGCGGGTTTTGGGCTCAAGTCCTGCGAAATGGGGACGAGTTGACCGTCGGATCGAATGACGAGAAACCGCAGAGGGTTTGAGGGAATTGCAATAAATGATTCCGCAGAT
Organism: Planctomycetota bacterium; assembly: GCA_031376585.1. Lineage (GTDB taxonomy): Bacteria > Planctomycetota > Planctomycetia > Pirellulales > Pirellulaceae > JANMEB01. Next base: position 1,453 of record JANMEB010000128.1, read on the forward strand.
TCGACTTTGATTTGATCGAGCTGTTGGCTGAGAGTTTCGTCGTATTGGGTTAGGAACGTTTCCGAGTTATCAATTTCCCCCTCACCCTGCCCTCTCCCCCGAAGCCTGGGGAGAGGGAACGATTTTGTTTCAAGCAACCAGAATTGAGGTTTCTCGTCACTGTCTTGATCGCAGACTTGGACGTCGCGAATTTGCGAATCGGGTTCGCAAGTAAATGATCCTACCGTTTTCCAATCTTCGCTAACGACAAGGACTTGGCGACCCATTTCGGAAAACGCGGCGATGCGGGTTCCTTTTCGGCTATGGAAAGTCCGCAATGTGGTTACGGACATTTCGGGGTCAAGTTCCAACGGATGCCGCTGTGCGGCTTGAGTCTGTGGATCGAGTTCAAGAACTGTCTGCCAACCATCGTTGATGAGAAGGCGACTCCCCGCCAGACTCGTTATGTTTCCGGGGAGTTTTACGTTGGTGAATTGCCAAAGGGGCGGCCCGGGCTTGCGCGGCGATTGGATCGAGTGATGCGAAACGGGCTTGGTCGCCGCAGGGGTGGCCGAGGCCAGCGGATTGAGCTTGCGCAAGTTATCTTGATAGACATCGATGAACTTTGCATACTCCGCGCGCATTTCGCTGGCGAGATTTTCGCCGTTTTGCACGCGGCTGATCGCGGCCGGCAATTCGGATTTCCATTTGTCTGTTGAAAATGCTTGGAAGAATTGAACGACGCCCAACTTATCGAGAATAATGACGGTTGGCGCGAACTTGACGCCGAGTTTTTCGCCCTCAACCAAGCCGACGTCGGAAACGATTGGCAATCGGATTCCGCCATCGCGGATGTATTGCGGCAGATCGATCGGACGTTGCGATTCAGGATTGGGATCGACGAATTCGACGTAGCACAATTGGATGCGCAATGGTTGGTCAGCGGAATTTTCTGCCAACGTATCCAAGCGGCGGATCAGCTCGAAGGAAATGTCTTGGCGATCGACCCAAGCCAACACGGTGGTCATCGATTGCGGTGACCACGACGTTGCGAGCCCCGATTCGGCCGTCACGGAAATTGGCGAAAGGGGCTTGCCAATGCACTCCGATGGAAACCGTTCTGGCAATGGAACGAAACGGGCCACCGGGTTTGCGGTCTGCGGCAGTTCGTTCGAGAACGGATTGGTGGACCAATCTGGGGCAAATGTCGCATCGGTGAACTGCACGGTCAATCGAAGATCGCTAATCTCCGGTGCGATGAGCAATGCTTCATCGAGAAACTGGTTCGGCAAACTGGCTTGGACGATGAGTCGTGATTCCGGGTCAATCCAAAGTTCGTACTTGCGGCGGTTGTGTTCGAGGCAAACGCGTCGGATCGCTTTACCATTTGCCTGGGCGTCGTCAAGCATCTCTACATGCTCAGGATGCAACATCCACTCAACGGCTGGCTGACCAAACAACAACCCGATCGTCGGCGGCAGGTTCATATCGCCAGGCAAACGTGAATTAAAAGGAATCTCCGAAGAGCCCGAAATAAAATGTCGACAAACCGGGTCGGCGAACATTTCATTCCACGGCGGACCATTGGGCGATCCAAGCACCAAATATTGGTTGTCCATATTTTGGGAGTCGAAATCGAAAACCATGGCGGTCGTTCGCTCTTGATCGGATTGAATCCGCGCGTTGAACAATCTTGCGGCCAATTGATGCGGGCGGCGAAAGTCGACTGCCCAAAGCTGATGTTCTTCCATCGGTCGGCCGTTCATGCGGTAGCGCACAATTATGCGAGCATCGTCGTGGTACGCTTCGGCGTGAGCGTAGGCTGCGATAACTTCGTCGAGAAGCTTCCGCGCGGCAACAGAGCTTGCGCTGTCGTTTGCTTTTCCAACACGCTGTTCGTCGGAAGGCGAAGGGCTCGGGCATCCCGATAGAATGAGTAACGCAAGGCTTATCAATGCGCCTACGAAAACGTCGCGCGGTCGGCTGGATTGAATTGCACACTTGTGAACTGAGGTATTCAATGGCGATATCGTTTTCATGCTGCTGAGATAATAGGGTGGCGCATAGCTGGAAACTCGCACAAGTTACCGCAAATCAGCAAAGCGGGTAAACACGAATCCAGCCTGCAGCACCTTGACTCGTTGACTGGAATGATCCCAAGAGCGATGCTGGCATAGGCCTGAGAAAGAAAGCGGCAAATGATTTACCCCGGAAGCGTAAATCACGAAAAATTGTTTCTCGCGCTTCAGGCTTGAATTTCGCGGAAAACGGAAATGAGTGCAAATCGGGCGTTGAATGAGGTAGCACGACTGGAAGGCTTGAGTCCGGCGCTGGGTCGAAAGCAGCCGGATGAGGCGGGTTTGGCCAAGCAGATTCACGACGGGCTGCATCATCCGATCGATTTTCCGGGCTTGGGAAAGTTTTTGTTTTCGGGTGATCGAATCGTCATCGCAGTTCACTCGGAACTGGCACAGGTCGAGCTCGTGCTGAACCCGATCTTGCACGAATTTTTGGTTTCCGGAACCGAAACAGGCCAAGTCACCCTTTTGTTTGCGGACAAAGTTTCTGCCGATCGATTTCGAACTCATGCCGCGCCGCAAGCACGATCCGTCCCGATCGTCGTTCACGAGGGCGCGGCCGACGGGGCGCTGGCGTTGCTGGGTGCGGATGACGACAACCAGCCGATTCTCGTCAACCGATTGATTTTTGATGCAGAAGTCGTGATCCCGTTGGTTCGAGCGAGCCAAGAGGTCGGCGCGAATCCGCGGCAGATGATGTGTGATTTTTTCGATTCCGCCACCAAACAACGATGGCGAAAAAGATCATTGCGGCATGACGATAGCTACGGGGCTCACATTTGGGATTTGTCTGGAGTGATCGTAGCCATTCAAGTCGTGATTGGGCCCGGAGATTTTGCTTATGACGTTGTCGTTGGGAGGATCGACGCAACGAAAGATGTGTTGGCGGCGCGGTTCACAGAAGCTTGGCGAATGCACTTGCCGACTAAAGTCGATATCGTCGTAGCGACAATTGACGATCACCGCGATCGACGCTCATGGCAAGCCGTGCGTGACTCGATAGTGGCAGCGGCTCGACTCCACGAGTCATGTCCCATTGCTGTGTTTTCCGACGTCGATGAGCCACCGCCGAACGAACTGCGTGGAGTTTTTTCGCATCAAGGTACCGGATCTCGGGCTACAAAGTTTGATCTTGCGCTGCGCGCGGCGATTGGCGATCGTAATATTTATTTGTGTTCGGCTTTGAATGCTGATATCGTCCACGATTTAGGCTTTGTGCCTATCACCAGCCCTGAAGAGGCGCGAACGTTGCTCTCGCGATTCAAACACGCGGTGTTGCTGCGCGACGCACAGCGAGCAATTTCCATGGATGTTGAAGCGACTTCGCCGATGCCAGCGAATCGAAAAAAGCACGAGTCAACAAGTCGCAAGGCACCTGCCAAACGAAAGCCCCGTCGGACCAAATGAACCAGTTAGTGTGGGACAAACAGTTGATGCAGCACTACTACGCGATAACGCGCGACGTTGCGTGGGTTGATGTTGGTGTGCGCACGGAAGTCATTATCGGCGGGCGCGATGGGTTGCGCGTAATGAACAACAACTGTACCGCCGATTTGCGGCGAGTGATTCCTGGCCATGGAACCGAAGCTTTTGTGCTGAACTTAAAAGGCATGACGCTAGGGCATGTCGGGTTGTTCGTTTCCAATAACCAACTTGAACTCTCAACCGTCGCTGACCAAGCCGCCTCGCTCATTTCGCATTTGCGACAATATATCGTAAGCGAAGTCGTCGACTTTCTCGATCGTTCCGCCGACGCAACGACATTCCTTGTGGCCGGGCCGAATGCCGCGCAAGCAATAGCGCGAATCGGCGTTGCCGATGTTCCCGAGGCACGCATGAGTCATTGCCGCATGACTTTGGACTCGATGGAGTTGACGATACGCCGAACCGATCTGTTGGGAGCGGACGGATTTCAATTGGTTGTGCCGAACGAAGCCAAGAGTCGCATCGAAAAGCTGCTGACGTCGAACGAAATACTCCGCTGTTCCGCCGAAGTTCTGGAAGCCGTTAGGTTGGAGAATCGGATACCCAAATATGGCGTCGACATCGATGCGAAAAACTTGCCACAAGAGATCGGCCGCGATCAACAGGCACTTTCATTTAGCAAAGGATGTTATCTCGGACAAGAAACCGTTGCGCGATTGGACGCCTTGGGGCACGTCAATCGTCATTGGACTCCAATTGTATTTAACGGCCATGACGTGCCAGCGGTAGGATTTTTGATCGAACAAGATGGCAAGCCGGTGGTGCGCGTGACGTCGGCGGCTTGGTCGCCAAAATTCCAAAAACCGCTGGCGCTTGGATACATCCGCAATGGTTTTCAGCAACCCGGGCAGACTTTCAATTCGTCTTTAGGCTTGGCCACCGTCGTAAGATAGTCGCGAAATGTCGGCTTTTTTCTTCGCTGTAGTGCGTTGTGCATTGGGCGATTGCTTGCACCGAATGCTCTGGACGCGGCGTGGTCGATTTGGAAAACTCCGCCATGAGAACCGGCACGGGAGATGGGTCGCTATGAAAGGCTTTGGACAAAGCATTGTATTTGTCGTTTGCGTCGCGTGCGTAGCCGATTGCTCGGCGCAATCGTCATGGAGCTTGAAGCGATGGAATTTGTTCAACAAAAGCGAACCACAATATGTCGAGCCAATCGAGCTGACCGATGAAGAGCCCAAGTCGCGATGGCAGAATCCGTTTGCTGACTTGAATCTCCGCCCTCGGCCGATCGAATGGAGAACGCCGCCGTTTCTAAAGCGAATGAACGAAAATTCAACGCGGATGTGGCGAAGCACGCGGCGCAGCGTCGGTCATTGGGCTTCGTCGACGACTTCGGCTATTCGCAACTCGACGTATGACACTTGGGACGCGATAACGCGAACGACTACGAATCAGCGACCAGCGGAAACGGACGATCCGCAACAGCTTGCTCCAAGTTTCGGTGGCGTACACGATTTCCTAGCCAAACCTAAACTCAAATTCTGAGTTGAGCCGGATGGATGGGTGATGCACGTAAGCAAACTAATGCGGCTTGTGTAATGTCGCTGATGAATTGTCAACGGCACATGGAATGTGCCTGCTACGGTAGTAGGCACACTCCGTGTGCCGTTCCAGTTTCGTTTGCCATCCATAAATCCGAACGGCAACGACGGAATAACGGGTACCGAAACTCGACGCATTCCGCTAAATTACAGGTACTTTCGTAGGGCGGACACATTCTTAAATACTTCTGCTTTTTTCTTTTTGCCTCTTCAATAAATCGCCAACTCGATGAACCATCAGAAATTCGATTCCGCAGCCAGCGCCGGATTGCAGCACATGAATGTATTTAGCCAAGACTATTTGGAGAGCTTGTATCGAGATTTCTTGCAAAACCCCGATCAAGTCCCGATCGAATGGCAGGAATTTTTCCGGAATCAAGAGAGCATCGAATTTCGTTCGGCGACGGCTGCGCAGAGCACGGAGCCGCGCGAATTGTCCGCGTCCGAAATGGGGATCGCCCAGTTACAGGATCGAGTCGATCAGTTGGTCCGTGGATTTCGGGTTCGCGGACATCTGGAGGCTAATATCGATCCGTTGGGAATGCCACGACCTGGGAATCGCGAGCTGAATCCAGATTCATACGGTTTGCTGCCGGGTGATATGCAAAAGAAATTTTCCGCGCGGACGATTTACGGAGACGACTACCGGACGCTCGAAGAAATCGTCGATCAGTTGCGGCACACTTATTGTCGTTCGATCGGTGCCCAATTTATGCACATCGACGACCATCACGTGCGCGAGTGGCTGCAAGAGCGGATGGAAGGGAGTCGCAACCGAATTAACTTGACGCGCGAGACGCAGATTCGAATTTTGAATCGGCTAACCGACGCGGTGATTTTTGAAGAGTTCGTTCGCAAAAAATATGTTGGGGCCAAAACGTTTTCGCTGGAAGGAGCCGAAACGCTGATTCCGCTATTGGATTTGGCGATCGAGAAGGCTTCAGGCGACGGGCTGGTCGAAGTCGTTTTAGGAATGGCGCATCGCGGACGCCTCAACGTGCTGGCCAATATCATGAACAAGCGAACGGAGAATATCTTTTGGACGTTTGATGATCCGGTGACGGATTCCAAACGAAGCGGCGGCGATGTGCTGTACCACTTGGGACATAGTTGCAACTGGACAGCGAGCGATGGAAGCAAGATTCATCTTTCGCTATGCTTTAATCCGAGCCATTTGGAATACGTCAACACGGTCGCGCTGGGCCGCTGTCGTTCCAAACAAGATCGAATCAACGACGACCCACGCAACAAAGTAATGACGATTTTGATCCATGGCGACGCGGCTTTCGCCGGTGAAGGGATTGTGCAAGAGACTCTTAATTTGAGCCAGCTTGACGGCTACAAAGCGGGCGGCACGCTTCATCTGATCGTCAACAATCAAGTCGGCTTTACGACGGATGCTAATGAAGGGCGATCGACGACTTACTGCAGCGACGTGGCGAAGATGCTGCAAATTCCGATCTTTCACGTGAACGGTGAGGATCCTGAGGCCGTCGCTCAAGTCGTTGAGTTGTCGATGGAATTTCGCCGCACGTTTCAGCGCGACGTCGTCATCGATATGTATTGCTACCGCCGGCTTGGCCATAACGAAAGCGATGAACCGCGATTCACTCAGCCCGTGATGTATCGAACAATAGATCGGCTGCCGACGATTCGCGACAGTTACTTGAAGCGGCTGCTCAAAATGAAAGAGGTCACGACCGAGGAAGCCGAAGTGATCGCTGTTAAGCGCCGCGAGGAACTGGATCGCGATTTTGAATCGGCCCAAAAATCCAAGTACAATTCGGACGAGCAGTCGCTTGGAGGCTATTGGCACGGTTATGTAGGCGGCAGAGAACCTGACGAATTGACGCCAACCGGAGTGCCAGTCGGAAAACTCTCGTTCGCCGTGCAGCGGCTGTGTTCGGTTCCGCCGAATTTCAACGTTAATCCGAAACTAAAACGCGTCCTTGAGAATCGCGCGGAAATGGGACAAGGAAAACGACCGTTCGATTGGGCGACGGCCGAGTTGGCAGCGATGGCGACGCTCGCTTTAGAAGGGCATTCGGTTCGCTTGTCGGGCCAAGACAGTGGGCGCGGTACGTTCAGTCAACGACACGCTATTTTGCACGACACCGAATCCGGCAAACGCTACATATCGCTTGAGAATATTTCCGACGATCAAGCCCGCATTGAAATCATCAATAGCCCGCTGTGTGAATCCGGAGTGCTCGGTTTTGAATACGGCTACAGTTTGGATCACCCGGAATCGCTCGTCTGCTGGGAAGCTCAGTTTGGCGATTTTTGGAACGTTGCCCAAGTCATCGTCGACCAATTCATCTCCAGCGCCGAGGAAAAATGGCGACGGCTCAGCGGCTTGACGTTGTTGTTGCCGCATGGATTCGAGGGAGCCGGGCCCGAACATTGCAGCGCGCGAGTCGAACGGTTTTTGACCTTGGCAGCCGAAGACAATATTCAAGTCGTCAATCCAACGACGGCCGCACAGTATTTTCATTTGTTGCGTCGCCAAGTTTTGCGGAAATGGCGTAAGCCGTTAATCTGTTTGACTCCCAAAAGCTTATTGCGCGAACCGCTCGTCAATTCGGTTCAAGCAGAGTTGGTCGATGGTTACTTTCAAAAGGTGTTGCCAGATCCGCGCATCGAGCTGCGACGTTCCGCGGATCGCGTTGTGTTGTGCAGCGGAAAAGTCGCGATCGATCTGCTGAAGCGTCGCGAGCAAACGAGCCAGCCAGTCGCGTTGATTCGTGTTGAACAGCTTTATCCGCTGCCGGAAAAAGAGATCGCTGAGTTGTTGGACCAGTATCCGTCCGATATCCCCGTGTACTGGCTTCAAGAGGAACCGCGAAATATGGGCGCTTGGCATTTCATGAAAGTTCGCTTGTCCGATGAGTTCCAAGCCCGATGGCCGCTGAAAGCGATCTGTCGGAGAGAATCCGCAAGTCCAGCGACGGGATCGAAAAGCATGCACAAGATTGAGCAAGAAGAATTGATCGAGGCTGCACTGGACGTCGGACAACGGGTTTCCGTGAAATCGAGATAGTACAATTAACATTTTGGTTTCAAGGCTCCCGCCTGGGAACCTACTGTATTACTGGCTCCGCCAGGGGAACAGAGGCCGAGCCTCGATCTCAGTGCATTCCCAGGCAGGAGCCTAGGAACGAGAATATGTCGAAGCACCGCGACTTAGCCGAATTCAAATTCCATGACTGATGTCGCCGCAGCCTTGCCCCGTTTTGTATTTTGTGTTTGTCAGCAGGGCGCTGAAAATGCGTGCAAGCGCGAAGTCTTATCGCGTCATCCATTTCTCGCGTTCGCGTTTTCGCGTCCTGGGTTTTTGACTTTCAAAGTCGCCGACAGTACCGACTTGCCGGAATCATATGACCTAAGGCTAACCTTTGCGAGAACCAGCGGGTGGTCCTTGGGAAAAATGGAACACGCGGACCTGGGAAGCGTGCGAACGGATTTAATCGAGAAAATTAAATCGTCAGCGGCGACTTGTGTGCACGTATGGCAACGTGATGTCGCGTTTCCAGGCGACGGCGGATTCGAGCCAGGGACATCCGAGCTGGCCCGATCCATCGCCGAAGAGATTCGATTGCAGTTGGCGCAGTCAGCGGTCGGCGACGTAGCTTTGACGCCAACGATTCGAGTCAACCAAATCGCCGACCACGGAGAGCGTGTGTTTGACGTCGCCATCGTCGAACCGGATTCATGGTGGCTTGGATGGCACATGGCATATTCCGTGCCGCGGTGTTGGCCGGGAGGAACCCCGTTGATGGAACTAGCCAAGCCGGTGGTGAGTCGCGCGTATTGGAAAATGTCCGAAGCGATTGCTTGGTCCCGTCTGCCGATCGCAGCGGGACAATGGTGCGTGGAAATCGGTGCCGCGCCGGGAGGTGCTTGCCAGTTTTTGCTTGAGAACGGCTTGCACGTGATAGCCGTCGATCCAGCGGAGATGGATGAATCGGTAAAGTCGCATCCGAATTTGATCCACTTGCTGTGTCGAAGTCGCGAAGTCCGTCGCGTACTACTCAAGGACTGTAAGTGGCTGTTCGCGGATTTGAACGTCGCACCGAATTATACTTTGGACGCAGTCCAAGACATTGTCAGCAGTTCGAAACTCCGATTTCAAGGATTGCTGCTAACTCTGAAGATGATGAATTGGGAGTTGGCGGACGACATCCCAACTTTTATCTCACGTGTCCGCGAGTGGGGATTTGAGTCCGTTCACGCGCGGCAGCTTGCCTATAATCGTCGCGAGATATGCGTGATGGCGCTTCGGTCATAAGCGTAACATTCGCCGTAATCCGGTTTCGCTCAGTCGGACATTTCGGATTATTCAGTATCTGTCGTTGAGTGTATTGAACAATTATTTGCGATTTCTTGCGCATCGGCCGTCGCGCCGAATTCAGGGCGTAAACTTTTGGCGTAACCCGTTTTTGCACGGCGTCTAACCCCAAATATTTGGCCAGCCTAACTCCAATCTGGCAACTTGATGCCTTGGGTTTGACGGAATTAACGATTGAACCACGTCGTTACGGTTTGGCAGCCAACCCCATGGGTCGTTTCAGTTCGGTGCGACGAATCGACGACTACGTGAGAAGGTTAAGGAAAATAGATTGAGCAATACACTTTCAACAAGAGCCGATTCGGAAGCTCGCCATTTGCACGCGGGCCGGAAATATTGCCGGTCGTGTTGGCGCGAAGACCTGCACTTCTGGGCAATTCCAGTCCCGAAATGGATTAAGATTTCGATTCAGCTCGCGACGTTGGGCCAAGTCAATAAAATTGTCCCCAGCCGTTGCTCGTGCTGCGGCACGCTTCGATTGTTCTAAAACACGTCCGGGGCGAGCGGCGCAAGCCGTTGGCGCGGCTCCTTGTCCGCATTCCGCTCTTGGCAGTTTGCCTGACGCCAGCGCGAGCGGCTTAATAGCGATGTTTCTACCGAAGGTTTTCGCGGTCTGTCGCGCGCCAGTTGCTTGTTGAAGTCCCCGGTTGCCGTCACAATATCCAGACGATATTTGACTGGCAACTTGAGGCACAACCCATGTCCGATCCTGTTTGGTATTACGCCGAGGGCGAACGGCAGAAGGGCCCTGTTTCCGCCGACGAGCTAAAACGGTTCGTCGAGCTTGGCCGAGTTAAGCCGACCGATTTGGTTTGGCAACCGGGAATGGACGATTGGGTTGCGGCGAAGACAATTCGCGGACTGGTTCCCGACGAATTGCAAAATGACGCGGCCACACAAGCTAGTTCTGAAACTATCGATGCGGGATTCGAAGACGACGAGGCCATTCTCACGCGTCGACGCCGACGTCGCTCAGGTTCGGGCTTCAGTTTCGAAATCGTCAATCAATGGGGCGGTCGTTACGCGCGATTGATTGTTTTGTTAGGCCTGTTACTGGTAGTCGTCGGACGCGGCTGTGATTCCTTCGGTGTGAAATACGCCAAACGTCAACAAGTGTTAGTGGAACTTGCGAGGGCCAATTCTGATACGAGCTTCCGCCAACGCAAGTCCGAAATCCAATCGCGAATCGATGCCCTTCAACGTCGGTCGAGTGCGACGGCCCTAGATCAACAATCGCTGGCCACTTACCGAGATCAATTGCTAAAAGCCGATCGCGAATTTGCGGAACAGCAAAGCCTCCTGGCGCGGACGACTTGGTTGGACCTCGAAAACAAGGCGCAGTTTGCGTCGTCCGAACACGTTGCTTGGCAACCGCTTTATGAAGTCATCGCCGTGCTTGGCTCTGCTGTATTGGCGTACGGATTGCTGTGCGTCGCGTTCACCGGAGAAGCAACCGAGCGCTGGGGCTGCTGGATTTTACTGGGAGTGCTGCTCGCTAGTCTCGTACTTTGGCGAACCGGGACTTAGAGCGGAAAGCAAGTCCTCCAGAGTCCGATGTCAATTTGCGTCCGCTGCGGCGGACTTCGAGTAAATTCGGGTCTGACGTTTTCGAATTGAGGTGTGGTTTCCAGCTCTTGATGCAAACAAAAAAAGGTGCAACGTTTCAGAGTTGCACCGATGATGGGATTGGTTTCTACAGAACTTACTTGAGAGCTACTTCGTCACCGACCGATGTCGCGAGCGAATCGAAGTACGGGTTCTGAATCCAAGTCGTCTTCGGGGTTTTGTCGTTACCGTTTTCGGTCGGCTTTGGTTCCGGCGGGTTGTCCATCGGCAAGTTGTTACTCGGCTCGACATAATACGGATTGACTTGATACATCGGACCGGGGCCGCCCATTTCGACAGGGGTAATTCCTGCTGGGGCCGCATAAGGGCTCACGCCATAAGCGCGTGGCACAATGCTAGGGCTGTAATAGACCGGAGGATACTGCGCGAAGAACGGCGGCTGTTCGAGTCGCGGCGTCGGAGCGATCGGAAGACCGAAAAAATTGCGGCCGTTCGAATTATGGTCGTACGCTCCATCGCGGCCTGCATAGCCAAGCCCGACTCCGAATCGATATCCGTCGACTTGGGCAATGGCGAATTGGTTCACCGCCAGTGCGATCGCAACGACGGGAATGAGAACTTTCAAAATGTTTTTCATGGTGGCCTCTCGGTTCAAAACAGCGTTACATTTGATGGCTTGGCGGACTTCTTCGCATTAGCCTGGGTTTGCACCGCGCGGGTGACTATCATTCCACCATATTTGAGAGAAAATTGCTTTCAAGACCGCAACGCCGTCTATCTCGAAAAATACTTACGAAGCGCGAATGGGTCAGACCGTGGACGTTTGATTTGCGCTCCAAGGTTCAATGCATTCAACATTCATGACACCCGCAGAATTGATACTGGCGTTAAAGGCGGAAGCAAACCGATTGGGATTCGCCCAAATCGGTATTTGCCCGGCGGTGACCCCGTCGGGGATTGTGCGGCTCTCGGAGTGGATCGACCGGGGATTTGCTGGAGAAATGACTTATTTCGATCGGCGACGAGCGGCCTATGAGCATCCCTCAAGCGTCTTAACTGACGTCCGCAGCATTGTAATGATGATCACGCCCTACCTCTCCATCGAGCCAAGGCAACCGTCCGCATCTCAAGGACGCGTTTCGCGGTACGCATGGAGTGGCGTCGACTATCACGACGTAATTCACGATCGCATGACCGAGCTGGGCAAGTTCTTAACGAGTCATTGCCCCGATGCGCGGTTCCGCGCTGTGATCGATACCGCTCCGCTGATGGAACGGGACTTTGCTGTGTTGGCTGGGCTCGGTTGGCAAGGCAAAAATACGTTACTGCTCAATAAGTCACTGGGAAGTTGGTTTTTTCTATCGGCGATGCTCACCGATTTCGAATTCGAATACGACGAGCCGTTTGCGGCCGATCATTGCGGGACGTGTACTGCTTGTTTGGATGCTTGTCCAACACAGGCGTTTGTACAGCCGGGTGTTTTGGACGCGACTCGTTGCATAAGTTATCTGACGATTGAACATCGATCCCCAATTCCGCGCGAGCTACGCGAGCCGATGGGCGACTGGATCTTCGGCTGCGATGTCTGCCAAGACGTCTGTCCGTGGAACAACAAACCAAGTCCCTCACTCGATGCCGCGTTTGGGCCATCGGAGGACCTTGATCCCCTTGAATTGCGCGAATTGTTTTCTCTTACCGAGGACGAATTCCGTAGTCGCTTTCGGGCGACACCGTTGTGGCGTCCCCGACGACGCGGCATTTTACGCAATGCCGCAATCGTCTTGGGTAATCAGCGCAATGCATCGGCGCTTTCCGCGCTTCGGCACGGTTTACAGGATTCCGAGTCGTTAGTGCGCGGAGCTTGTGCTTGGGCGCTGGGCCGTATTTGCATGCCATCGGCGGTGGATGCATTGCATCAAAGATCGACCATTGAAACGGACCCCGAAGTTCGGGCAGAAATCGATTGGGCACTCGACGAAATCACGCGAAAATAACATGCGATTGCTAGCAAGGTTCTTGTGATCGCGTGATCCGATTGATCTAGTCCGGGATATGCCGTTTCGCTAGACTTCTGCATCCGGCGCAATTCCCGCAGTCGCGCCCAGATACTAAATGGTGATTCCCAAAGCTCAGCGCATGGAGGTGCTCGCGATGGCGCAAGCTATCAAATTTCTGCACGCTTCGGATTTGCATTTGGACCGCGCGATCAGTTCTTTAGCGGAGATTCCGCCGCATCTCAAGTCGACGCTGGTCAACGCCGCCTATATCGCGGCCGAAAACATTTTTAATTTGGCGGTGGCAGAAAAAGTAGACTTCGTTCTGCTGGCCGGAGACGTAGTGGATTTAGAGGCCGGTGGTCCGCGGGCAGCGGCCTTCCTGCTCGCGCAGTTCGAGCGATTGGCGCAGCGCGACATTCGCGTCTATTGGTGCAGCGGCCAAGTCGATCAGCCAGATCGTTGGCCAGCCGCAGTCGCGCTGCCCAGCAATGTCGTCACGTTTTCTTCGACTGGTTTTGAGGAATCGGTTTGTAGCAAAAACGGCCAAACGATCGCAACGATCTTGGGTACAGGCTATTATTCGAGTCGTTCGACATTCTCGGATTTGCGAATTGAATCTGGCGCAGCCTTTCCAATTGCTTTGGCCTATGAACCCTCGGACAAGCCCATTTTCGAGGCAGCCGGAGTTCGCTATTGGGCTTTGGGCGGAAAGCACAATCGCTCGTTGGTCGAGCGAAATTCCTGCGTTGTTGTCGCGCCTGGAACTTCGCAAGCCCGCTCTGCCGACGAAATCGGCCAACACAGTTGTGCCCTGGTAAAAGTCGATGTCACCGGAAAAATTCGCGTCGAACACATGTCGGTCGATGTGGTCCGTTGGGCAGCTCAAAACTTAGCTTTTGCGGAGTCGGCGAGCGACGAAGAAATCAAAAACATATTTGCCGATCGAGGCTTGAAACTGGCGACCGAATCCACAGAGCAGATAGTATTTGTCGATTGGCAAATCGCAACAACCGGCGACTTCAATCCGCGGCTGCGCAGTAGCGAATGGCGTCGCAGGATGGTCGCTTGGCTACGCACGGAATTCGGTTCCTCAACCAAAGGGCTTTGGACAACGACTTTGGAAATGGATTCCACGCGCACGCTTCCACAAACTTGGTACGACGAAGACACGATGATGGGTGACTATTTGCGCACGATGGGCCGCTTCCAAGCTGATCCGCAAATGGCCCTTCAGCTTCAG
>JANMEB010000173.1:0-5936 GCA_031376585.1 Planctomycetota bacterium
CTCGCGAACTTGGCCGGTTCGAGTGATTCCTCCCTCCGGAAAGATTCCGACCAGCTCCCCGCGATGAAGCGATTTGCGCCCATCACTCAGTCCTTTTTGGATCGATTTGGGGCCACCCGTGATGAGAATGACTTGGGCAAACCGAGCCAAGAACTTCATGACTCGATTATTGAAGTTCCCCGCCCAGGCGATCATGCGTATCCGCCGCGCCGACATGAGCAGAATGATCAAGCCATCAATCCAACTCGAGTGATTGATCACCAACACAGCGCCGCCGTTGGCTGGAATATTTTCCATCCCGTTGACTTGCACTCGGTACAAGCACCGAAAGGCCCACCACAGCGGGAGCCGGGCCATAGCTTGCGGAACTCGCATCATCGCATAAAGAAAAATCGGAATGGCCAATAAGCCCAACACGAAAAGGACTTGTCGTGCGCTCATCAGTGATTGTAATTGGTAGTTCAACCAAACTCCCAGCGGAATCGCCAAACCCACTAATACATTCATTGCAGAGAACAAGGATCCACGAACATTGCCATCGGCATGCTGCTGAAAATACGCGACCATGGGATTGAAAAAGAAACTGGCCCCCGTACCTAAAAGCAACAAACCTAAGCGAGATTGAAACGCAAGTTGAGCCTTTTCAAATTCAATCAAAGAATCGCTCGAACTTGTGCCTAGCAAGAGTAGACCGACAATCGCAATCAATGCTCCCCAAGGCACCAAACCCAACTCGACTCTGCCGATCGACGCCAACCCGACCAGTATGCCGCCGCCGATCACGCCGATCGTCAAATAAACTCCGGCGGACCACAGCAACGAAAAGGTAATGCCGTTACTTTCGGCTGCAAAGCGGCTGATGCTCATCAATCCGATTGCGGTAAAAGCCCAGAACAACACAAGCCCGATGACCATGCGCAACAACGGCGCTCGAACCACAATCGCTTGCAAGTCAGACCACGACCTCAACGGGCCATTCCATGGGAATTTTTCGGACGGGGACTCTGGACTTGTGCGAACAAACGAAAATATTCCCAGCCCTCCAACCAGCACTAAGCCGGCCAACAGGATCGCGGCGAGTACGAGATTGACCACTCCCGCGCTATTTTCCGACAACGCGTAAACTTTTTCGGAAATGAAAAATCCGACGATCGCACCAATCCAGCCGACGACCCAAAGACCTCCGTTGGCTCGGACCAAGTTCGCCGAACTGTACCATTGACCCATCAACGCGAATCGCACCGCGTCGTACACTGCTTTGGCCGCTCCGCTCAATCCCAGCGCGCACAACACGACCGGCCAACTTCGAATTTGAAAAGCGCCAATCGCCAACAAAACACCGAACAATCCCGCAATCTTGGCGGCCAGGATTACTTTGCGCTTTTCCAAATGGTCCGCGCAGTAACCGGCCAACCAAGCGAACAGAATATTCGGCAAGAAGAAAGCCGCAATGGATATTAAAAGCACGCGATCGAACGGAACCAACGGCGCAAAATCGCTTCCGCAGCACACGCTCAGCCAGAACATCGCGACGAAACTTGCGACGGTAAAACTATGGGTCCAAAGAAGACCCAAGAAATGGGAACTTCTGAGGCCGATGTCCATCGAGTCGTTGGCTGATGGTTGCGCGGCTGGTAAACCCATGAAAGTATTTGCGAAGGTGCCGGAACAGACCGAGTATTCAAGCCAACGGAAGGGATGGCTACAGTCTCCACTGTACCACGATCTTTCGGCCAAAAAAACGCCGTTTTTCTAGCTTATCCAACGCAATCGTTCTGCCGCAGCTCTTCGCGACGAAGTTTTTAGTGATTTTGGTAGGTCTTCCTTGATCGACTGGGTCGGCATCGAAATGGTGGGTCGCGAATGAATCGCAAAAGTATTTGGCTCGCGACGTTTTCTTGAAACGGTCAGCAGCACAATGCCGTTCTTGCGGGGTATAGGGAGAAGCTCACTACGATCGAAGGCGCTTCGAAGTGCTAGAATGCGGTTGACTTAACGACACCGCAGACGTCGATCTAAACCTACATTCTGTTCGAGGAAAATATGATGCATTCTCCATTGAGTCGCCGCCGATTTTTGGGAGCGGCTGCGGCCGGCGGATTGATGACGCCGCTGTTGAGTCGTCCGGCATCGCTCCTGGCGGACGAATTTGAATCACGGGGCATAATCGCAAATCAAGACAAACCCGTAACCCTCAAAGGCCGGTTACGCAAGACGTTGAAACAGGGAATGGTTCAAGTCGAAGGGAGCTTGATCGAGAAATTCACAGCAGTCAAAGCGGCTGGATTCGATGGAATTGAAATGGACTCGCCCGGGATGGATGTGAAGACGACGAAGGCTGCGATTGAGGCAACCGGCTTACCAGTCGACGGCACGGTTTGTTCGACGCATTGGACGATTCGGCACACCAGCGCCGACGCAGCCGAACGTGCTCAAGCGCTTGACGATCTAAAGACCGCGCTGCGTGACACGCACTCGGTCGGCGGTCACACCGCGTTGTTAGTTATCGGTCATGGAAAAGACGGGCCCGAAAATGAAATTTGGCCTCGCGCGATCGAGAACATTTCCCAGGCCATTCCCTTGGCGGCGGAATTGGGTGTTTTTATCGCGATCGAAAATGTGTGGAATCACTTCCTGTACGATCACGCTGGCGATTCGAAACAGACGGCCGAAAAATTTGTTCGGTTCGTCGACGAACTTAACTCGCCTTGGGTCGGTATGCAATTTGATATCGGCAACCACTGGAAATATGGATCGGCCGGAGACTGGATTCGGACGCTTAACCGACGGATAGTAAAGCTGGACGTAAAAGGCTTTTCGCGAGCTGCTAACGAATTCACCAAGATCGACGGGGGCGATATCGATTGGCCGGACGTCTGCAATGCACTCTTGGAAATCAAATATACGGGGTGGGTCGCTGCGGAAGTCGATGGCGGCGACGAAAGTGCTTTGCGCGAGATTTCCGAACAAATGACCCGTGTTTTTCAATTGGTGTAACCAATTCCGCAGGCAAAAAACCTCGTACCGAAATCGCTTTCTCGCTCGCGCAACCGAATCAAGCGGAAGAACTCACCCAATCGGATAATCGGTCAAGCCAATCGCGAGTCGACTCGATAATGCTGATGGCGGTGGTGGCGCGTCGCCGAAGGCGAAAGTTGTTATCGTACACGGAGCGAGCGATGGGGAGATTTCGATTGATGGCGTTGGGCTTTTTCCTCGTCCTGATCGGCACGCAGTTGTATTGTGTGCGCAGCTATTTTTTCACTTCCCAAGCCGCTAAATTCATCCAACAACGAATCATCGAGGTGGATGACTCCAGGGCGAACGATGCCACGTCGCAATTTTACAACACTGGCTATTCCAACCAGTATTACGGCGCGACACAGGCTGCCCCGTCACCAGCTCATGAAGTCACCCCGCCGAGTTGGTTGAAATGGGCCGCTCTGTTTGCTGGCTCAGTGATATTCCTTCAAGGGGCCGCGGCCCCCAGGCAATAGCTAATCGCTAGCGCTTCTTCGTTTAACCCGGAGCCAATGGCGGTGACGCTGTGAAGTTGCCGTCGCCGTTGGCTCCGGGTTAAACGAGACGCCTCATTGGTGGCCGCGCGAGCGAAAATCCGTGCGATTCATAGTTTCGCTACGGATCAAACAGGTTTATCATGGGTGCTGTGCGGAATGACTACCGTTCAGGGTGAAATTCCGTTCCAACCAATACCCGCGAGCCGAGCATGCGCAACTTTGATTCGATCGTTGTCGAAAACCAGCACGGCGTTTCCGTGATTCACTTTGTCGATGAGAAAATCATGGACACCAAGCGGATCCAGCAGGTCCACGACGAACTCAACGCCGTTGCCGACGCCAGTACTGCGGGCGGTTTGTTGCTCAACATGGAAAACGTTCGATTTCTTTCCAGCGCGGCGATCAATAAGCTAATCGTGCTCGACAAGCACGTTAAGTCGACCGGCGGCGAGATTCGATTCACGAATCTGCGACCCGAAGTTCGGGACGTTTTTTCGATTACCAGTTTGGATCGCCTGTTTAAGATCTTCGACAACCAAACAGATGCAATAAAATCTTTTGGCTCCAACCAGGGGTCAAAAAAACGCGAACCATAATCGAGGCCGTGTGACTGAACTTCCGCGGAAACTTGTTCGCGATGCGCAAGCGATTTGGCACGCTGGGCTTGCCGCGGTCGACAGCGAAAAACTTGTGTCGGATGCTGTATCCTTAGATGGTCGTCGGCTCCGCTTGGGGCACCATATAGTCGACCTCGACGACGTCCGTCGGATTGTGGTGATCGGTGCTGGAAAAGCCGGCGCGGGCATGGCCGCCGGTCTGCTCGATGCGTTGGGGGATTCGATCTGTCGGGAAAAGAAACTTTCGGGTTGGATCAATGTGCCTGACAATTGCGCCCGCGAGTTGCCTTGGATTCGCTTGTTTCCGGCACGACCGCCGGGCGAAAATGTTCCGACGCCGCGCGTGATCGAAGGAACCATGGAAATCCTGGCCCGCGTCCGAGTTTGCGAGCCGAACGATCTTTGCATCTGCCTTATTTCGGGTGGCGGCTCCGCGCTGCTCGACTTGCCCATCGCGCCGATTACGCTCGACGAACAAGTCGCTTTGATCGAGCACCTTTCATCCGCCCAAGCCAACATCAAACAGCTCAACACCGTTCGCAAGCAAATCAGTCAAGTCAAGGCAGGACGCCTGGCGGCTGCGTGTATCGCGCCAATGGTCACGTTGATTATTTCCGACGTGTTGGGCGATCCACTCGACGTGATTGCGTCGGGTCCGACAGTCGCCGACCAGTCCGATGCTGCCGCCGCGCTGGAAGTCCTGCTGCGATTCGATCCCGACGGAACTAGAATCGCCTCATCTATCTATCAAGTGCTTCGCGAATCCAGCCGACCGGCTGTTTCGCATCGCGAGCTTTCGCACGTACAAAACATCGTCGTGGGTAACCTTCGCATCGCTATCGAAACTGCCGCGAATCGTGCGCGTGCTTTAGGATATCAGACTGACTCGAGCATTCCGGATACTCTCGAAGGACTTGCGGATCACGTCGGTCATCAATTGGCCGAACGCTTGACCAAATTCGAACGAACCTCAGGCCCCCAGGCTTGGATCGCCGGGGGTGAGCCGGTTGTGCAACTCGTAAAGACCGCGGAACGGGGCTTGGGTGGCCGCAACCAACAGGTCATTTTGGCTGCTGCCGAGTCACTGATGTCGCGCGAAGGCAATAGGAAGAAATCGTTTTGCGCGTTGTCGGGGGGTACCGACGGTGAAGATGGACCGACGGATGCCGCCGGGGCTTGGATGGACTCAGATAGCATGGAGCAAGCGCGGCGGCTGGGGCTCGATCCGAGCCATTATTTGGCGCGCAATGATGCCTATCATTTTTTTGACTCGCTCGGAACTTTGTTGCGAACGGGGCCAACGCATACGAATGTATGCGATTTGCGCGTGCTTCTTTGCGAGTGATTGCTACGGCTGCGTGATCTCGACCTTCATTGACGATTGCCCTGCGGATTGTTACATTCGCCGAGCAAATCGGCTTAAAATCAAGGAAACTCGCATGGCAAAGAAAGCAACGAAATCCAACAAGGCGATTTATTTTTTCGGCAAGTCCAAAACGGATGGGGCCGGAAACATGAAGGCTCTGTTGGGCGGCAAAGGTGCCAACTTGGCCGCTATGACCAAGATCGGATTGCCCGTTCCGCCCGGTTACACGATCACGACCGAAGTCTGCGTTCACTATTACCAAAACGGCAAGAAGTATCCGGCGGGTTATGACGACGAGCTGGCCAAGGCCATCGCGTGGCTCGAAAAGGAGACTGGCAAGAGATTCGGCGATCCAAAAAATCCATTGCTCGTTTCCGTACGATCGGGTGCCCGCGATTCGATGCCTGGAATGATGGACACGATTCTGAATCTCGG
>JANMEB010000418.1:0-1372 GCA_031376585.1 Planctomycetota bacterium
ATGATGCCGATAATAATCCGGCGACGGCACCGATAATCGTTGAGTCGCATGTTGCCGAAGTCATCTGGTTCGTGGTTCACGAAAACGTTGATGACTTAGATGTTAACGTGGATATGGATGATCGAGTTACGCTCTATCGACGCGTGCTACTCGTTCGGCCGGATTTAACCACCACCGAAACCGCCGCTAACATCAACACATTCTTCCTGAATAACGATATTTCAGCGCGACCGGTTGGCGCGGGCATTATCGCGAATACATTGAGCGATTTGACACTTCGCGAAAATCGTTACGCACACAAAATTACTCCGCCGCTTCCGTTGTTTCCGTTCCCGATGCAAGGAGCAATGCTGCAATCGCGACTTTCTGCCACCGGCGAAGACATCATGCTGACCAACGTCGCCGGTTTTGACATTCGCGTTTATTCGCCAAATGCACCTGTGAAAAGTTTAAATGGCGAACAGTTGTCCGGGCCAAACGATCCAAATTATGTTTTCGCTGGAGGCGATCCTACTGAAGGTGCTTATGTAGATCTCGGCTTTACAGGGTCAGGTTGGTTTTCGGGGGCGGCGGATCTCAAGAGCCAATTGACTCAGACGTGGGATAGTTGGTCGCCACACTATGAATACAACGGGATTGATGATGACGATGGCGGAACAGGACCGATCGATGAAGGCAGTAACGGACTCGACGACGGTGGTTTGCCAGGAGTCGTCGATGATGAACAGGAGCGCGAAACACAACCACCTTACGCTTATCCCATTCGTGCCGTGCAATTGACGATGCGCGGGATTGAAAAATCGACGCGGAATATTCGCCAAGTCACGATCACGTCTAGCTTTGTTCCGGAATAAGAACTCTTTCCGAAAGTTCGAAGACCCCTCACCCTACCCTCTCTCCATGAAGCACGGGGAGAGGGAACTCATAGAATTAATCGCACCCCGTGACCGTGCATCGCATTCGACTCGGATCGGCTTGGCGAATGATCGCTCCGGCGACGACCATTGATCTGCCTGCGCACGGCAACGTTTTTGCAAACGTCCCCGCTGAAAGCCCGTTTGAGTTGCGTCGAAGCTTTAACCGACCGAGCCATCTTGAAAATGATCAATGCGTGAAGTTGGCTTTCACTGGATTGGCCAATGGCGCGCGAGTCCTACTGAATGGCGCACTGCTGGGCGAAGCATTGGCTGCGGAATCAGGCAAAGCGGACACAACCTCTTTTGAGATTCACCAGAAATTACTTCCGCACAATGAACTGCGGATTTTTTTCGGAAATCTTAATAAATTTTCTAATTCTAACGTTGTAATTCTCTAATCGGTTATGCTCGAAATTGAAACGACTCAGCCAATCAACCGCGATTAGCTATGGGCT
>JANMEB010000186.1:0-2603 GCA_031376585.1 Planctomycetota bacterium
CGTTGATTGTACAGCGTGGCTGAACCGAACCAGACTTCCTTCATAACCTGGTATGGGCAAACGAAATTGAGAAATGGTATGAAGAAGCCAACCACGGTCCATTTAGACGTGAACCGAAGTCCATCCCAACCGCTCTCAGCCAGGTTCTTATGCGACCTGTAAAACCAAATCAAGAATACGATCCCACAAGAAATTCTCAGGATGAATTGGAATGTATGTATCACCGCTTCGCAATTTTCAATCACCTTGGCCTTTTCTTCGTCGACGAAATCTCCTGAAACGATGCTCCGAACGTAAACAATGACTGCAAGATCGGATATGACAGCGACGATCGAGATGATCACGATCGTGACGAAAGTGCCGATGACAATATTGCCAATTGTTGTTAGTGATTTCATATATTTTTCTCGCCGCAAGTCAGCGCTATCCGTAGTACGAAACTGCCGCATGCGATTTCACGAAATCAGCGTATCGCCAATTTTGCGGGAACGCAATTCGTCGAGGCTATCGAATCGTCGACCGAGGCGCCTTTGTGGATCGACGGATAGTTGCCCCAGGCGACGAAAATTGGAATTCGACGAGACTTCAGTTCGAAATGCGTTGCACGTCTTGTAGAAGCGCGCCGCGCGAATACGGGCTGATCAATGGCCGACTGCAGATATGACTGAGGGAGCCCGACATGCCCGTTTCAAGGCCTCACGAATCTTGTGTTCCAACGAGACAAGCTCGTTGGGGACAGGTGGGAGGATACTCAACCCGTTCAACCGTACAACAAATATCCCAACGGGCTTGTTGCATCCGTTCGACGAACTCCTAAACTTATCAACAAGGTCGCACTTTGCTTGAATTGGACCAGGACGATCGTCCGATCGTATTACGTCCCCAACGGGCTTGACCCGTTGGAACGTAAGATTCGCAAGCTAAACTCACAGCCACTTCAAAAAAAAAGACCCCCACGAGCTTGTCTCGTGTGGTGAATCAGATGTCTTTGGCTTGGCATTCATGAACCGGCAACTGCTTTATTTGTCTGGACGCGCCGAACCTGCGTATCAACTCCGGTATTCTTGGACGGGCTGGCCATCCAACGAACAATTTCCTGAATTGCCGAGTATCCTGTTCGACGATCTATCGCCCCTTTGGGAAAAAGACGGGCTTCGATTGCTTGAGCATCGTGAATCTGGTGGGTCGGTCCAACTTCTCTTCAGCACAAGGCCACATGTCGCGCCATCGTTTCTTGCCGCACGAGCAAAAGGAAGGCTGGATCACGTTCTCCGCCAACGCAACTCGCCAATCAAATTTAGCAGAAAAGTTGCGGTGCGCGCTGTCGGAGAAAATTCAAACCGCGATGTGGCAAATTACATTCAACATCAGGTTGATAAAGAACACTTTGTCGACGAGCGGTTCGCTGCGACCATTCGACCGTTCACGCAAGCCTTTGATGTCGTCGACTCAAGCAAGCCGATTGAACTGACCCGCGCGAGATATTGGTATCACTTGCACATCGTGTTGGTTCATACCGAACGATTTCGAATGAGCGCCGAGGAACAATTCCGACAGATCTACGATCGGAGTCGGCAAATCGCAGCAAAAAAGGGATACTCGCTGACGGCGATATCGGTTATGCCCGATCACTTGCACTTGGGTGTGATCGGAACGGCAGACAAAAGTCCCGAGGAAATCGTCCTGTCGTTTCAGAATAATTTGGCGTTTGCGTGTGGCCAAGTTCCCATTTGGCGCGAGAGCTACTATGTCGGGACGTCCGGTGAGTACAACATGAACGCGTTGCGAGCAGGTTTGTCGGATCAAACCTGAATCTTAGCTTACGAATCTTGTGTTCCAACGAGACAAGCTCGTTGGGGACGGGAAAAAATGTGGGTGCGAGCCGGATCGATCTTTAGCTTACGAATCTTGTGTTCCAACGTGACAAGCTCGTTGGGGACAGAAAAAAATGTGGGTCCCGGCCGGATTGATCTTTAGCTGACGAATCTTGTGTTCCAACGAGGCAAGCTCGCTGGGGACTGGGAAAAAATGTGGGTGCGAGCTGGATCGATTTTAGCTGACGAATCTCTTGTTCCAACGAGGCAAGCTCGTGGGGGACAGGAATGTAGGTTTAGCTCTAGCCGCCCTATCATTTTGAAATGAACTGAATCGCGGGCACGTAATTTCGCTTGATGGGGAAAAAATGCGCAGGGCCGCGCGGCGTTAAATTTTCGCGTACCCAACTAGTCTTGCGATCGGACTGGCCGGTGAATGCGACGGCGGATGACAGCGCGGCGGGAGTTTCTGTGGTTGATTGCCCGGGCGAGACACTGACCACGAGCGACGCTGAGGTCGGCGGGCTGTTGCTTGTCAACGCGCCATAAGCGATCGGGCCGATGACTGCACCCAACAAAGCTGCACCACAGACCATGAGTGCCGATTGCACGGCGCGGGTGAACTTCGAATGAAGCGCGAGGGTCACCGCGAGAGTTGTTGGTTGACGACTTTCGCGCGAGACGACTTCACACGTGCGCCGCGCAAGCCCCACCGGAAAATCTACCGTCGCCGTTGGCTCCGGGTTAAACAAGTGGTCCAGTTGCGCTTGGAGCCGCTGAAGTTCGAGT
>JANMEB010000187.1:0-1658 GCA_031376585.1 Planctomycetota bacterium
ACGCTCCGTCCAACGCTTGGAATGTCCCTTCGCAAGTCCCCGGCGAGCCCGTTCGACTTGTAATCCATATCCGTCGTGGTCGTCACACCGTCTTTCGAGGACACCGTCTTGGTATGCGTCAAATACCCCGTCGACGGATCAAAGGTCAGGTCCGTCACCGTCCCGTCGCTTCCGACGCTCCGTCCAACGCTTGGAATGTCCCTTCGCAAATCCCCCGCCAACGCGTCGGGATTTGATTAGGACAGCGCCGCTTAAAAACTTGCGCTTCGTTTGAATTGGTTCAACGAGGGGCAATTCAATTTGCTAATTGCCCCCGATTCACGACGGCGGAAAATTCCGGCTTGGTGGCGACCAAAATTTCACGGATCGCAACTCGGTCGTTAAGCGACAAATGCGCAAAACCATCCGGCGGCGTCTTTTTGGTTCCCGTCAATTCCTTGGACTGCGGCGGTTCCGTGGACAGAATCTCAGCTAATTTGGTGTAAACGCGAGAGCGCAAGGGGGCGGGCAATTGGTCGAAAAACGGAGAGTAAATCAAGTAGCTGCAAGGGTACTTGAAGATTCGTGTATTCAGATCGAACTGGCGAAGGCCGCGACCGTGTTCGTCAATCGGGCCTTGAACGGCGAACGATTCGGTAAATTTGGAACTCCCTTTGATCGGATCGGTCAGCTTGAATTCGTTACAAAATAGCAATTGTCGCAAAAGCTTGTCACAGGCCGCATCGATCCGTCGTGCGGTGCTTTCGCTCTCGTAACTCGGATCACGCTTCATCGCTTCGTTCATAAGCTTGTCGTAATGCGTGGCCATCGTGTACTCGTAGTTCGCCAAGGTGATCATATTGTGCATTTGTGTCTGATGTTCATGCACCATGAGGGCCACGATATCGCTGTGCGATGTCAAATACGGATCGGTATTCACGATGTCTTTCAAGTCCGCGCGATTTGCGCCTGCTTCGCGGTCGAGTTCGGCACGGTCGCGAGCTTGACAAATCACGTTACCCATATGCCGCAGGGATCCATGAGTCCCGCTCACATACCATCCGCCCCATCGTTGTTCGAAAGGACTCGCTTGATCGGTGTTGAAAGTTCCGGCACCAAACAAGGGGATACCGGATCTTGACGGAAAAACCGATCGTACCATCAAACCGGGAACGCCTTGGGTGCGGGCGGAGATATGACAAGTCAGACAATTGCCCTGATCTCGTTTGAATTTCGGCGAGTCTTGCGGTTCCAAATCGAGGGTGTAAAACACACACCCTAACTTGGCATCCGTAGTCGCGACTTCGATCACGTCACCTTGTTGCACCCAGCCAATATAAGTGTCGTCGTTGAAGTACAAAGCGCGAGGTTGTTGCGGACTAATTTTGCGAAGCTGAAAACTTGTTTGAGAAAAAACAAGCATCTGCGATTCAAGTGAGATATCGAGTGCCGAGAGCAAATCAGCGAGGTAACCGTTCCGCTCGCCAAACTTCAAAGTCTTCTCTCCCGAGTCAATGTCGGCTTGTAAACGAGA
This sequence comes from Planctomycetota bacterium, assembly GCA_031376585.1. Taxonomy (GTDB): domain Bacteria; phylum Planctomycetota; class Planctomycetia; order Pirellulales; family Pirellulaceae; genus JANMEB01. The sequence goes on from JANMEB010000187.1 coordinate 1,514, forward strand.
GATGCGATTGTCGGGCGTCGCCGTTGAATAGCTGATGGGGGCCGCCTCAAAGTCAAATTGCGCCCATGCGGCTTGCGACTGACACGCATGAACCACGGTCGCACAGCACGCCAAGGCCAATAGCCGTAACTGGGTCATCATTCGC
>JANMEB010000194.1:0-3557 GCA_031376585.1 Planctomycetota bacterium
CCTAACCAGTGGCGGATGCTTTTGCGTGAGATGGCCGACTATCACCCTCCCGCCATGCGCCTCCGAGATGCCGTTTAACGCATCAATTCAGCATCACAAAATAAATTTCTAACGCTCGACTGCAGGTGCAAGCTTAAAGAACATCGGGTCGACGCTGGTCTCGCCTTTTGAACATTGTTTAGTCTTGTACTTGTTCGTCTGCTCTCCCCGTTCAACTGTCTCGTCGTCTAATCGTCCAAAGGGTGTTTTGTCGGAATTACTTTTCTTTCCGGAGTCATTTTCGGACGCGGTGCCGGTACGATCGCCGCAATGCACAGGCAAAAACTGGCCGCAATAAGCATCAAGAACAACCCGGCAACACTCGTCAAGCCGATTCCCGAATCATTGCCCGGATAGTACCTGGGCGTGCTGTACGGGCTGTAAAGGTTGTAGCCCCCGTTTTGTGCATTCACGAAAAGGCCGACTGGCAGGCCGAATCCAAAAACCGCGATTGCGGCCGCCAGAAAAAAAGCAGACCAACCCAGCACTCGTGGCCGCTGAACATACTCGCGCCAAACCGTCAGGCCCAAAAACAGAGCAAAAAAATAAGGTGCCATTAGGATCGCAAATAAAATCGGGAGTATGTACATAGTTAGGAGCATGGCTATCGTTTCCGCGTTCATAGTTTTAGCTTTGGTGCCTCGTCCGTGCCCTTGATAATGAAATCCCGGTCGACGTCGTCATGACTGACCTCGATGCCCTGCATCCCGAGCCACTTGGCGATGTCGCTGAAAAGTCCACGACGTTAAATCGTGAACCGGAACATCCCTTCGAGCTTGTTGCTAAAGAATTTCCGCGAAGGCCGCCGTTGGCTCTGGGATAAACGAATCGGACTGTTATCGATCATCGTTGGGTTTGAGTTGGAAGCCTAAGATGTGGACGCCGGTTTCGTCTGAGGTGACGTACATGCCGGTGGGCGCGAAGGATTGCCGAAGTTCGTCGAAATCAGGTAACGGGTTTTCGTCAATCACCTTCTTGAACGAACCCACGATTTCGTTTTCTTCCGCACCGCGCGCCAAGAAGTGCTTAGCACTTTCAGATTTTGCCATGTCGAACAACATTTCAAGCGATCGCTCGGGTCGGCTGAACAGCACACCTCCAGGGACGGAAGTCCCCAAGAGTCGTTTCATGTGGCGCGAAACCTTGTTGAATTGTTCGTCGTCCTTAAGCGGTGCCGAACCATCCTTCATCGTGTCAATGGCCTTTTCAATGAACGCTCTGCTGTCGGACGCGATAATGTGCGTATCTGTCACCGCGATGTTCGGATAGGCTTGCCGAATGGATTCGCGCCGTAAGCGAGAATCCTCGTCCTCAGGTTCGACTGGTTCTTCGCCGGATTCTCCCGCGCGACGGCGGCTGCGGCCTTCGTCAGTCAATTCCTCGAATTTCCAACACTTCACGCCACGATAGTCACTACGCGGATCGAAGGACTTTTCGTTCGGATCTTGCTCCCCTGACGCCTCCTTAATAATTTTCGCCATCAGTTTGTCGAACGACTGTTTGAATTTTTCTGGGTCCTTCAACTCGACCGCGATCGCGGTGGTCTGACTATTGAATTTGACAGGCTTTTCGTACCACGTTGCAAACGTGACGCGGCCGCTAAGAGCGGCCAACAAGTCTTCTCGCAAATTCAGTTCCAAATTTTTGTTGACGTTTTCCGCGACTAACTTCTCAAAGGCTCCTTCGCCTTGGAAGGCGTTGACCATCTTGTCCAACTCCGTATACATCCGGTCCACGTTCCAGTTCCACGAAATATAACTGATCGTGTCGTTCGGAACCCAAGCTTCTGGGGTCAAATCGCCGGGTGCAAGTGCCGCCATTTCCAAGATTCCAGCGCGTGGATTAGCCATCAGCACGTGACCATGGGTGATCGATTCATAACCGTCTTCTTGGTAGATCACGCTACCGCCCGCAGCCAACAATCCGTCCAGACCAACGACTTGCAGCGAGTTAATGACAACGCGAGCGCCGAAATTTCCGCGCGTAAGTGCTTTGGCCAAGTCGATTGGATCGATGTAAGCGCGAAGCTCCGGGGGCGAGTCTTTCGTGCCGCGGCAACGGTTCATGATCGTGATGAATTTCCGGTTTTGCGAAAGAGGACGTACTTTCTTAACTTCTTCGCCGCGCCAGCGAGCCAGCATTTCTTTGGACAGCTCAAGGTCCGTGCTACCGACGAACGTCCCGGAATTGACGAAATAAAAGACGTCCGGTCCATCGGGAGCATCGAGCTTTTCGATCTGGATGTCCCCTTCGGTTGTCGATTCAAAAGTCGCGCCGTTTTCTTCCGCGAACGTTCGTCCAGACGCCAGAAGATTGGCCATAGTTTCAGATTCGGGATCGTAATCGAACATCAAGACGACGCCGGGTTGGCGGTCCTTGAACGAGGCCACGGCGAAACAAAATTCGCCAGTGAGTAGCGACGTTAATTCGTCGAGCGAGACGCCGACATCATCGCGAACTTTTTCGTATTGGTTTTTGACTTCGCCGTACAGCTTGTCGACCAGCTTGGCCAATTTCTCGTTCGCCATGGCTTTGCCTGCCGACGACTCATTCATCTGTTTAATGAAATTTTTGGCGCTGTGCATTTGTAGATAGACCACCGTGCTTTCCGGCAGCAAGTCAGCGGAAGCAGGTCGGTTCGGGTTCGAACGGACTTCCGGTTTGGGATCCTGTTGAGCGAAACAAGGCGCGACAAACGCGAAAAGAAGGCCAAACCAAATAGCAATGCGAAGTCGAGGCACGATAAACTCCTAAAGGAAAAACGCCGGACAATCTGTTGAATCGAATACACTCAATGCCGTCGCGGAATACGGCTTAATCCGAATACCTTCACAAACCCGAACAAAGGGTTGTGAGTTTCGCAGCAGGGTAAAGTTTTGGCTATTCTCGCCAAAAAACGAGCGACCGGGGGCTCGCGCTGGGTGGCATAACTCTATTTTTCCGTCAGCCACTTGCGCTGCAGGCAATCCGCCGCCGAATCATAGAATATAATCGAAACAAGTCGTGCGTTGTACGGTTAGAAAACGATGGACAAGCGACCGAACCGAGGACTTGCTAACATTTCGGGGTTCAACCAGATGATTCAAAATTTGACGATTGTCATTGCGCTTTGCGCCGTTTCTTGCACGCTTGAGTCCGTTTGGGGCCAAGGGACCGGCGGAACTGGGACCACCGGGACCGGGACAACTAACACGGGAACTACGGGGACGGCCACAGGGACGGGGCAAGGAGGGAATGTGAGCTTGCCGACAGGCCCTTTGGATTTGTCGAATCAGTTGACCATAGGTCAAGAATTTACGCGAGAGACCGTGTTTGAAACCGTTCGCGTGCAACCGTTCGTCGGTCCGTCGACGGCGAACATAATTCATCCGCGCAGCCAAATAGATCCAGCGGGATCGACTTTGGGTTCGTCAGGCGGTAGCGGCGGAAGTGGCTTTACGTTTTCCACTGGTGGGCAGAATCGAGCCCAACAAGGATCTGGAAACACCGGGTTCGGCGGAATTGGTTCAAGTACTCAA
>JANMEB010000240.1:0-1445 GCA_031376585.1 Planctomycetota bacterium
GCGAATCTTTGGCCAAGAAAGCCGACCGCGACGACGCCAAAGCCAAGAGCTTGGGTCGCCAACTCGAACAACGTAAACAGATCGCCCAACTTTATCGCCGGATCGAACAGACTTCCGAATGGGTCGAAAACAATTACTTTAACCTCCCGATTGAGCAGCAGACGCCTCAACTCGTCCAGGTCAACCGATTCTGGCGCGACTATGTTGAAAATCCGGCCGGCAAAAAGTTCTTGTCACAATATTTTCCCGAAGCGGCCGGTAGCTTTACGCAAATGATGTTCGCACTGTCAGTGATCGATCTGCCGTTTGTCGCCGACAAACACCAATTTGAGTATGCCGATAATGCATTGAAGATCACACCGGCAAGCCCAATCGTCGTATTGCATCAGCAAGTCCAAACGGCCGTATTGGACCCGCGTGATGCGAATCTACTGATCGGTGAAAACTACTTCCGGGCGGACGACCGCTACCGCCAAGTCGGCGATCAGCGCTACGACAAATTCATCGTCGACGAGTTCGTCACGCACGTTTTATACGGTTCCCAGGTCGTCATCACCAATCCGACTTCGACGCCGCAGCCGGTCGACTTGCTCATGCAAATTCCACAAGGAGCGATGCCAGCCAACAACACCCAAGTCACGCGTACGATGCAATTCGATTTGCAACCGTTCAGCACGCAGACTGCCGAATACTATTTTTACTTTCCCCGTTCTGGCCAATTTCAGCACTATCCGGCTCACGTCGCGCTCGATCAACGGACCGTGGCGGTCGCCAATTCGCTGGCGTTCAACGTCGTCGATCAACCATCAAAAATCGATCGCTCGTCATGGGCCTATGTTTCTCAAAACGGAACCGATGTTGAAGTGCTCGAATTTCTCAAGCGTGAGAATGTATTGCGGATCGATCTGGCCAAGATCGCCTTCCGCATGGGCGATGCGAAGTTTTTCGAACAGGCACTCGCCGTTCTTCGCGATCGATTGGCCTACAACCATGTGCTATGGTCGTACGGCGTTCAGCACAACAACACGCTGGCGATCCGTGAATTCTTAACCCATGCAGAGGATTTCGCGCGGCAAACCGGACTGGTCATCGACAGCCCGATTCTCACACTCGATCCGGTCGATCGCCGCTGGTACGAACATCGTGAATATTGGCCGCTGGCTAACGCTCGAACGTACAAATTGGGTCCGCAACGGCAGATCACCAACGCTACCATCCGATCGCAATATCAACAACTGCTGAGTTATTTATGTGCCAAACGCGAATTTTCGCCCGACGATAATATGGCGCTGACTTACTACATGCTTTTACAAGACCGCATCGACGAAGCATTCGCGTACTTCAATCGAATTCAGCCCGGCTCGGTCCAGACACCGCTGCAATACGATTACTTGGCTAGCTACATGGCGATGAGCGCGGAGGAACTTGACAAAGCCGAACAGATC
>JANMEB010000283.1:0-1123 GCA_031376585.1 Planctomycetota bacterium
GAAGATACCGGCGTGCACGGGCTTTTTGACGGAGTTGATTGGCGGCTTCTTCGCGTTCATGATCCACGCGGCCGCGTTATACTTGAGGTCCAACCGAAGCGACAACTTGGCACACAATCCATCAGCGGCATCTTTTTTGAATCAGCCGAGCCGCCGAACGCTGACGTTCCCATTGAGGAAATTCTGAGACGATTTCCCGAAGGACAATACGCGGTTTCCGGACGAACAGCAGATGGGAAACTGCTAACAGGAGCGGCGACGTTCACTCACGACATCCCGGAGGTTCCGATTATCACTTTTCCTGCCGACGAGAGCACTGTGCCGACAATTGATCTGACAGTGACGTGGAACCATGTGACGCAAACGCTTTTTGGTGATCCACTCAATCGCACCGGCTATGAGGTCATACTCACCAAAGTCGTTCCCGACGATCCGAATGGATTTTCTCGACCAGCATTAAGCATCCACGTTCCGCCATCAGTGACTTCGCTCACCGTTCCAAACGAATTCCTGGAGCCCAACAGCCGTTACGAAATCGAAATCATCGTGTTGGAGTTTAGCGGGAACCAGACGATCGCCAGCATTTTTTTTCAAACCGGGAACTAACGCTGTGGCAGATCAAAATCGATGGGTTCACCGCGTTTGAAAGTCATGATTCGCGGAAATCAGATTTGACAGGCAAGCTCCCAGCAAAAAGTCGCTGTTTGGAGCTTGCTTTGTCGAATCTCCTGACGGCCTGATCCTGATCTAAGGGGTCAGGCGTCATTGTTGGTGTTGTCAGCGGGGAATCGGACTTGGGGGCGTTCGAGCTGTTTTGGGGAGGATCTGATTATGACTGTCGCTCGCAAGCTGTTCGTCGATTTGGAAGTGGCTCGGTATTACCACTGCATTTCACGCTGTTTGCGGTTTCTCGATCATGGATTACTATTTGCACTGTTTGGCTGGGCTCGATCCGCGCGTCGCCAAGAACTGGAGCAACGAAGAAGTCGAGCGGCGTTGGATTGCCGTTTATCCGCCTCCCATGCTCGATGTCGAGGATCCCAAAGTCGTTCAGATGTGGGTTGACCTCGAGCGCAAGGACGCGGAGAAAGCGGCGAAGTACCGCGAGCGACTCAAAGAGATC
>JANMEB010000312.1:0-18533 GCA_031376585.1 Planctomycetota bacterium
TCTGTTGAAAAAGGTTATTGTCATCCCCGCGAAGGCGGGGATCCATCTGGAAGAGAAGCAAATTCCCCTGGATTCCCGCATGCGCGGGAATGACGTAACTCACAGCCTTCATTGAATCGAGTGTTTTTCAACAGGCTGCTAGCCCTCTCCCGGGAGTACCGGGGCGAGGGAACCATGGATTGGCTTAACTGAGCGTGTTGAAAATTCGGTCGCCAGCATCGCCAAGCCCAGGGACAATGAACTTGTTGGCGTTGAGCCCTTGATCGACGATGCACGTGAAAATATGAACTTCAGGATATTCCTGGTGGACTCGGGCAACGCCTTCTGGGGCGGCGATGACCGAAAGAATTTTTATTTGCTCGGCTCCCCAAGTTTTCAAAGTCTGGCACGCCAGCGCGGCCGAACCGCCCGTCGCCAACATTGGATCGAGTATGAATGCCAACTGAACCGGGGAGTCCGGTTTTAGCTTACTGTAATAATGAACTGGTTCCGCTGTGTGCTCGTCACGGTACAAGCCCAAGTGCCAGACTTCGGCCTCGGGAATCAAGTCCAAGACGGGTTCAACCATCCCCAACCCAGCACGCAAAATGGGCACAAGACCAATTCGCTGAGCCAAAGTATGCCCAGGGCAACGAGTGATGGGCGTGTCGACCTCGATGGACCGAAGCGCGAGCCCACGCGTCGCTTCGGCTGCTACCAGAGTGGTGAGGCGGCGAATTGCCGCGCGAAAGCGATGCGGTTCCGTGTTGTGGTCACGAACGATCGACAACTGGCATTTGGCCAAGGCGTGATCGACTTGGAAGAGTTGTTTCATAGTTGTCCAGTTTCATGGAGGCCTTAGCCAGTTGTGTGAGAACTACCGACTTGCGTCGGAAGCTTGCTTTGATTTTCCTCACGCGCCATGCCTCATGCCTCAATTGCTTATCGTAATTGGCTTTCTAAATCGACAAAAGCGGTCGCTCCATTTCAGCCCGACGATTGTGCAATTGTCAACGGCACTCGGATCGCCGAGGTCTTGTGCGGGAATCGCGAATTCGATCAGCATGGCTTGACCAAATTCAGCAAGTCGATTGTGATAATGGCGGAAAGTTGACGTTCATTTCAAGGAGTTTTTTAAGTGACGATTACCAGATCGGGAACAAACAAATCCTATTCAACCAATTGGGCCAAGGCGTTTGGCGGCAAGTCCACTAGGTCGGCCACGATCGGCGTGGCCAAGCCAACAAAGAAAGCCTCGCCGAAACGGAAACTAGTTAAAGCCAAATCTAATGCTGGAAGAAAATAGAATTCTTTCGGGCTAGTTTGCGGAGGTTTCGTACACCGGTATTTCCCATGTTTAACTTCCGACAATGCTTTCATCGCGCGTTGCCGTACGATCAATTCTTGGCGCAGCACGGCAACGCCTCGGATGTGCGTCGCTGGGCAAATGTTTTCGAACAAGTTTCGTTGAACGAAGCCCAGAGAACGTTGTTGGCAAGCTTTCGCCGTCGGATGCAAGTTTTGTGTATGGCAGGCGCTTGGTGCGGCGATTGCGCGGGACAATGCCCGATCTTGTTTCGCTTTGCACAAGCGTGTGACTTGATCGAATTGAAATTTGTCGATCGCGATTCGGACGGGGCATTGGCGGCGGAACTAATGCTGTGTGGTTCACCGCGCATTCCCCAAGTCGTTTACTTGGATGAAGACGGCACTCACGTCGGACGGTTCGGTGACCGAACCCTGGCGAAGTACCGGCAACTCAACGCGCAATTAAGCGGTGCAGCTTGTTCGACTGGAATCGTCGGTAGCGGATCCGACTTTGCCGCGATCACTCAAGAATGGCTTGACCAGATAGAACGTATTCAGTTGCTTCTGCGCACCTCGCCACGCCTTCGCGAACGGCATGGTGATTAGGGTTCGAGGGGGCCAGACCCATTTTTCGGATTTGCAATAGCTACAATCGCGTAAAGAATTGTTACCGTACAAAAAATTGTAGGCACACGGAGTGCGCCTGCTACTTTGGCCGAAAAATGCGTCAGGCCCCTGCCTTTGCGCTGGACTCCGGCAATGGAAATTTGCCGACGCGCCAGATGACGACCGCCGCGACCAGCATCAACGCCGCCGAAACGAAATAGGGGAGTGGCAAGCTGAGTTTGAGCAGCGCGATGGCGATTGCTGAGCCAACGATGCGCGCCATCGCGTTGACGCTTTGCGAAACTCCCAGGACGAGCCCTTGGTGTCCCGGATCGGTATGCCGGGAGATCAGTGCGTGCAGCGATGGCTGCATGCAGGAAAATCCAGAAACAATGACAAACAATGCTGCAAATAGTGTCGGCACTGACGCCCAGTGGATTGCGACGACAACGATCAGGAATCCAACAATCTCCAACAAAACGCCCGTGATCGCCATCTTGTATTCGGGAATGCGTTTCGAAAGTGGCCGGACGAGGCCGCCTTGGACTAGTGCTAGTGTGAAGCCGATCAGCGCGTATGTCCCACAAAGTTGCCGCCAACTAAAATGAAACGGTTGTTCGCCCAGGTCTTTTGTCCCATAGACCAACAATGACAACGTCGTCTCGAATTTTGAAAAAGAAAAAACACAAACGAAAATTGCGACCAGCAGTAGTTTCAGGACGGCGGAGTGGCGAATAAAACGAAAGCCTTCGCGCGGAATGATCGATCGATGCGCGGCGGAGACTTGTCCGCGCAAAGACTCCGGCAACAAGAATACCGCCGCGAGTAAAGCCAACAGCGAAAGCCCCGCCGCAAAATATCCGGGCCACGGTCCAGGATCGCCTTGACCGGTCGGAAGCGCCAAATATCCAATCATCGGGCCAAATGTGAAACCCATTCCGAATGCCATTCCGATAAGTGCCATTCCGCGCGCTCGCTTTTCTGGCGTCGTGCAATCGGCGATGTAGGCTTGGGCAGTTGGAATGGTCGCACCTGCGATGCCCGCGCCGATGCGCGCCACGAACAGCCAAGCGATACTTTTCCAAATCGTCGCTGCGGCGAAAATCGAATAGAAGACGACCGAGCCCGCCAATCCGATCATCAACACGGGCCTTCGGCCAATCCGATCGGACAGACTTCCCCAGAGCGGCGCGAAGACAAATTGCATCAACGAAAAGCTTGCCATCAGCAGTCCCAACTGCCAGCCTTGAGGATCGACGACAAACTGATCCGCGTAAACTGGCAACAGAGGCAACACGAGCCCGAATCCCAACAAGTCTATAAAGACTGTCAAAAAAATGATCAGCAGCGAGCCCTTGCTCGGACCGCGTTGGAAATCGCTGGACAGTTTTGAATCCGAATTAGTTTCGATTGTCGGACCTCGCAGAGCTTTGATCGTGACTTGTCCAAGTCGAAAAAACCTGGGACGTTGCGGCTTCAATATGACAGAGCCGGGCTCGATTTGTCGATGGACGTGTTCGCGGGGTCGTCGTCGGCAACTCCGTTGATTAGGATATTCACGGCGATGCGTGCTGTCTCCAACAAGATGGAAGCATATGCGGCAACGTAAAACTATTCGCTCGATTAAGTAGGCGAGCATCCGACAAAGATTTATCAAATGATCAGCCGTTGGGCTCTAGCCCTCAGTTTCTTGGCAAACCGGACCCGCCGTATCGGGCCGAGTTCCGGCTGATCATTGACAAATTTTTTACCGCCGCGGGCCTCAAAAGGAATTTGCATTTAACTCAGAGTTCCCATGGGAGAAAATATCGTGAAGCTTCAATTGTTTTTGGCGCTGTTGACTTCTATTTTTGTTTCGCAAGATGCTTGGTCACAGCAGACGCTGGATCAAATGCCCGCATTTGAACGAGTTAAACAAGTCCGTGAAAAAATCGGCGGCTTGATCAAGAATTCGCAAATCGACAACAAGAGCATCGAATGGAGTGCCGATGGTTCGAATTTGTACTTCGAACGCAATGCGGAGCGACTCAAAATGAACTTGGGTTCATTAAAAACCGAGCCTACCACCGAAAAAGGAGATTCGAAATCTGCCCGGACCACCGAAGGGAGCATGATGCGGTGGGACGCGGGGGTGGAACGCGCCGGACAACGAACGAAAGAACCCTCTCCCGACGGAAATTGGAACGCGGTATTCTCCAACAATAACGTCGTCCTCGAAATGACGGACGCTGGTAAAAAGGCTGAACTGAATTTGCCGGAACAAATTCCAGTTACCGAAAAGGGAACCGATCGATTGCGGTATGGAACCGGCTGCTGGGTCTACGGCGAGGAACTTTATCAAAGCCGTGCGATGTGGTGGTCGCCAGACAGCAAGAAGCTGGTGTTCTACGAAATCGACGAACAACACATGAAAGACTACTACCTGACTTTGGGCAACACGGAGTCCTACACGCGAATTCAAACTGTGCGTTATCCGAAGGCGGGCGACGCAAACCCGAAAGTATCGCTTTTGGTTTACGATTTAGAATCGACGGAAACCAAGCGGCTAGTGATCGACGGCGAACCCGAACAATATTTGTACAAGATTCGGTTTGCGCCCGACGGCAAGGAACTTTTGGTCAACCGAACGAACCGCCACCAAAACGTCTTGGATGTTCTCGCTGTCGATGTCGAAAGCGGCGCGGTGCGCACGGTCGTAACCGAAGTCCAGGAAACATTTCAGAACAATGCTCCCACGATGCAATTCCTAACCGATGGCAAGCGATTCGTTTGGGAAACTGAAAAAAACGGTTTCAAGCATTTTGAACTTCGCGGGCTCGATGGAGAGTTGATTAATCCGCTTTCGAAAGCCGGTAACTATCCGTGTGAAGAGATTGTGTTGATCGATGAAACGGCCGGATACTTTTATTACACGGCGTTCAGCAGCGAAATTCCGCTCAATCAGCAGTTGCATCGCGTGAAACTTGATGGCTCCGATCACCGCGAGTTGACCAAAAAACCATTCAACCACACCGGCTTTCACATTTCGCCCAAGCACGAATTCTTTGTGGCCGAATACGAAGCCATCGACTCGCCGCCGGCGTTCGCTCTCTATAACACTGAAGGTAAGGAATTAAAAGTTTTGGCCGAAGGTGATTGGAAGGAAGCGCTCGAAGCTGGCTTTTCTAAACCTGAACTTTTCAAATTCAAAGCCGATGACGGTGTCACCGACATTTATGGTGTCTTGTACAAGCCAATGAACTTCAATGAGAAGAAGAAGTATCCCTTGCTGATCGATGTCTACGGCGGACCGCAGTCGCGAGACGTGACGAATCGTTTTCGACCAGCCAATCCGCAATGCGAATTGGGCTTTTTGATCGCATCGATCGGCAATCGTGGAACGATCGGCCGCGGCAAAGCATTCGAGGCGGCGACTTACAAAAAATTGGGCGGTCCCGATATTCAAGACCAAGCCGATGGGGTTAAGTTCCTGGCAAAACGGCCGTATGTCGACGGTGGTCGCGTAGGAATTTACGGACATTCGTACGGCGGCTACATGTCCGCATTGGCCGTGCTGAAGTTTCCAGACATATTTCACGTTGCCGTTGCCGGGGCTCCTGTAACCGATTGGCGAAACTACGACACGATCTACACCGAACGATATATGCAAACCCCGCAAGAAAATTCCGAGGGCTATCAAAATGGTTCTTGTGCGAATTACGCTGAAAACCTGAAAGGCAAACTGCTGCTGGTTCACGGATTGATCGACGACAATGTTCACCCGTCGAATACTTGGCAGTTGTCGGAGAAACTTCAAGCCAGCGACAAGCGGTTCGACATGATGATTTATCCGAATTTTCAACACGGAATCGGTGCAACTTACGGGGCACTGCGCTGGGAGTATTTCATCGAGCACCTTAAGCCAGACGCCGGTGAATAAAGTTTGGTATCATCCAATTAAGTAGCAGGTACATGCCTTGTGCCGTTCGTTTCTGGCCAAGTCACATGGAAGGCGAAATAATACCAAAGGCAACGGCACACGGAGTGTGCCTGCTACTTTCGAGAATGAATTCTGTTTCTCGGCTAATTGACCGCGCTTTGCCAGCGTTGCTAAACTTTCGGACTGGAAATTCTTCGCGCAGCATGGAGCAAACACGGATGGCGTCGACCATAACGAACGTGGACCAACTTGCAATCAATACGATCCGCACCTTGTCGATGGATGCGGTTCAAAAAGCCAACAGCGGCCACCCCGGAACTCCGATGGCGCTGGCACCAGTCGCCTACGCGCTGTGGACAGAGCAATTGCGTTACGATCCGCTGCATCCCATTTGGCCCGCCCGCGACCGGTTCGTGCTGTCGTGTGGCCATGCGTCGATGTTGCTTTACTCGATGTTGCACTTGTGCGGCGTTCGCCAAGTCGACTCGTTGGGCGAGCCGCGCGAACAGTTGGGAATCACGCTGGACGACATCAAGAACTTTCGCCAGCTTGATAGCCCGTGCGCGGGACACCCGGAATATGGTGCCGCGCCAGGAATCGAAACGACAACCGGACCGCTGGGACAAGGAATCGGCAATAGCGTTGGTATGGCTTTGGCGGCTAAGTGGTTTTCGGCACGCTATGACCAGGCGGGTTTCGAAATGTTTGGCTACGATGTTTATTGTTTGTGCAGTGACGGCGATCTGATGGAAGGGGTCGGTTGTGAGGCCGCATCGCTTGCTGGGCATTTGCGACTAGATAATCTATGCTGGATTTATGACGACAATCACATCACGATAGAAGGCTCCACGGATCTTGCCTTTTCGGAGGACGTTGCTCGCCGATTCGAAGCTTTAGGTTGGAACGTCATCAAAATCGCAGACGCAAATGACTTGTCGGCAATCGATGCGGCTTTCGACAACTTTGACGCTACCCGCGATCGACCGACGCTCATCGTACTGCGCAGCGTGATCGGTTACGGCGCGCCGAACAAACAGAATTCACATGCCGCTCACGGAAGTCCTTTGGGCGAAAGCGAAGTCCAATTGGCCAAACAATTTTTTGGTTGGCCGACCGATCGACCGTTTCTGGTTCCCGACGAAGTCCAGGCCCATTTCGCGGACGCAGTCGGCCAACGGGGCGAACGCGAGTACCAAGCATGGTTCGATCGATTGGCGGATTATCAGTACAAGTTTCCTGAGTTGGCTGCAGAGCTAGAGCTTATTTGGCAAGGCAACCTGCCCGGAACATGGAACAACAAGATTCCTGAATTTCCGCCAGGCAAATCGATGGCCACCCGATCCGCGTCGGGCAAAGTCCTTAACGCGATTGCTGCTGAGGTACCGTGGCTGGTCGGCGGCTCGGCGGACCTGGCGCCTTCGAACAACACTCATATTGACGGTTCTGCCAGCGTCAGCGCGGGCGAGTTCGCGGGACGAAATCTCCATTTTGGCGTCCGCGAGCACGGAATGGCCGCGGTCTGCAATGGTCTCTCCCTTTCGGGCCTGCGCCCGTTCGCCGGAACATTTTTTGTATTCACCGATTACATGCGTCCGTCGATTCGGCTGAGCAGCATCATGCATCTGCCGATACTGTATATCTTGACGCACGACTCGATTGGATTGGGCGAAGACGGCCCGACACACCAGCCTGTCGAGCAGTTGGCCGCATGTCGCGCGATTCCGGGCTTGATCGTGTATCGACCCTGTGACGCGAACGAAGTCGCCGCCGGCTATCGCGCGACGCTTAATTTGCGCCGCCCAACGGCCCTGATTCTCACTCGACAAAACGTACCCATCATCGATCGACAGCGTTACGCACCTGCCAATCAAGCCGAACGCGGCGGATACATATTGTGGGATTCGGAAAAAGCTCCGCAAGTCATCTTGATCGGCACAGGGAGCGAAGTCCATTTGTGCCTTGAGGCCGCAGAACAGCTTTCGCAAAAGCGAGTCCGCGTTCGCGTCGTCAGCATGCCGAGCTGGGAGTTGTTTGAAATGCAGGACAAGAGCTACCGAGACCAAGTCTTGCCCATTTCCGTAACGGCTCGTGTGGCCGTCGAAGCTGGTATTCGCCAAGGCTGGGATCGTTACATCGGCACCAGCGGAGCATTTATTGGAATGCATTCCTTCGGCGCATCGGCTCCTTTCGAGAAACTTTACGAACATTTCGGCATGACGACCCAAGCCGTCGTCGCAGCCGCCCAAAGCCAATTCGGGCTATGAAACACAGTTGTTTTTCGCAAAGTCGTCGAACCGGCCATCGATGCTGGCATTTTTTGATTGCGGAATCGGCTTTTTTAGCAACGAACGCGCTCAATTCATGTTGCCCGTTTCTAGGGAACTGATAAGCTCTGCCCGATTTTCCAGCCGGATTTGCGGCTGTATCGCATGCGGAATTTCGTGCAATGCTGATCGCTTGTATTTGATGGACTACCCCAAAAGTAACCTTCGATGGCTCGTTTTCGCGGCGCTGATAATAGCGCTGGCGGTTGGTTGTCGCACGCCCGTAATCCCCAGCTTTTCCGACGCGGGCGATCGGAGTCAGCGCGTGCTTGACTTAAGTGACGAATCGTCCGGCGCAGCGGATACTGTCGTGCCCGGCCCTTTTGTGCCGGACCACCTTGTACCTGAGCGCCCGGATTTAGCCGACGATCGACCTCCATCGCACACTGCGCCCCCGCGCACCAGCGTGGCTGAAATGCCGGAGGATTTTTGGGAATTGACTGTCGAAGAAGCAATTAGGATCGCGCTGGAGAATAGTCCCGTCATGCGAAATCTTGGCGGACGCGTTTTGATCAATCCCGACGGCGAAACAACGATTTTCGATCCGGCGATTGTGGAAAGCGATCCGATTTTCGGCGAGCAAGCTGCACTTGCCCAATTCGACGCGACTCTGAACGGCGCGATGAACTTTGCGAAAAACGACAATGTTTTCAACAACACCGTTTTGGGTGGCGGAGCGCGTGAAGTTACACAAGATGTCTATACCCAGAACTGGAGTGTCGATAAGACTTCTGCCACGGGCACGCGATTCACATGGTCGAATACTCTTCAGCATGAATCGACCAATGAACCCGACACCCTAGTCCAATTCGGGCATTTTTGGACGGCGTTGTCCGAGGCCACGATTCGCCAACCCCTGCTGCAAGGTCGCGGATTGGAGTTCAATCGAATTGCCGGACCCAATGCTCAACCCGGTTTCCGCACGACATCCGGAATTCTGATTAGCCGCATCAACGAAGATATTTCGATCGCACAATTTGAAGCGGGTGTCCGCACGTATTTACTAGAGTTGCTGAACGCGTATTGGGATTTGACATTCGCCTATCGGAATTACGATACCGCCAAAACGGCGCGCAAGAGTGCCGCCGAAACGTGGCGAATGATCAAAGCTCGCACGGACAGCGATTTGCCCGGTGGCGAAGCGGACAAAGAAGCACAAACACGCGAGTTATATTTTCTGTTTGATTTACAGGTCGAATCGGCCCTCAATGGCGACCCGCGCCGCGGCATCACCGGTATTTTCCAAGCCGAGGCAAATTTGCGCCGTTTGATGGGACTTCCGCAAAGCGACCAACGTTTCATTCGACCGTCCGACACGGCCGTCGATGCAAAACTAAGCTTTGATTGGAACCGTTTGGTTGAGTTCGCACTGGATCGACGTGTCGAACTACGAAGCCAACGCTGGCGGATTAAGCGTCGCGAATTGGAACTCATTGCCGCCAAGAATTTTTTGCTGCCTCGATTGGATGCCGTACTTCGCTGGCGCAATAACGGCTTTGGTGATGATTTGACCGGCGGGATCGGGCGGTTTTCCAGCGCTGCCAAGGATTATTTCTCAGGCGATCATCAGGAATTGGAAGCCGGTTTTCAGCTCAACACGCCCCTTGGTTATCGACAAGCGCATGCTGGCGTCCGCAGCGCCGAACTTAATTTGATTCGAGATCGCGCGGTCTTGGAGGAACAGCAGCAACACATTTTGTTCTCGCTGGGTAACGCTATTCGACAATTGGATAAAAGCTTCACGTCGATGCAATTGGCTTACAATCGAATGTTGGCCGCGCAGGAAACGGTCCAAGCCCGTGTAGCCACGTTCGAGGCAGAAGCCAAAGCCGCAAACGAACTGCTCGATGCTGAACAACGACTTGCCGAAGCTCGGACCGAATTCTATCGACAGCAATCCGATTACGCGACCGCCCAAATTTCCGTTCAAGACGAAGCGGGCATGTTGTTGTCCGAATATGGATTAACGCTCAGTGAACAGCCAAACGATATCTGCGGCACGGCGGACAGTCGGCTACGCTGGAGTAAAACACAAGTTGGCGCGATCAATTATTGCTTGTCGCGGCCTGGATACATTGCCCAGCCGCGTAACGCCGAGTAAACCGCCTAAGCCCGCGATAAGAATTCGCCGTTGCGAGTATCGACTTTTATTTTCTCGCCTTGTTTGAGATATTCGGGAACTTGCACAATCAAACCCGTCTCAAGTGTCGCGGGTTTGGTGCGACTGGTTGCCGAGTTTCCTCGAACCGCAGGGTCGCATTCGGTGACCTCAAGTTCCACGGCTACGGGAAGCTGAATACCGACACATTCATCGTTGTAGATTAACGCCATCATTCCCTCTAATCCAGGCGTTACGAAAGCCATCTCGCTTTCGACATCGGCCAACGGCAAGGAATACTGATTGAAGTCAACCTGGTCCAAGAAATGAGCGTGCGTTGCGTCTTTGAACATCAAATTTACTTGGCGACGTTGAAAATTCGCTTCGCCGAGGGTGTCAGACCCTTTGAGAGTAATGTCGACCCTTGCCTTGGTGACGAGATTTCGGCCTCGAAACTTGTACAAGGTCGCGGCCCCGCGGGCTGAAGGAGCTTGGACCGATACCGAAACCATCAACACCGGTTCGTTTGCGTACTCGACTATTGCACCTGGTTTTATTTCTTTGGCCAAAGGCATGAACGCGAAAACTCCTGCGACTATTGGACGAAGCTTAGATCAACGATTGTGACTGCGGATCATAGCCGACGCCATGACAGAGCTGCACCAATTTTTCCATCACCAACAACAAGCCGCCCGGATCGACGTACTCTTCATCGTCGCCCTCGGCTTCGTCCACGACTTGTTCGAAATGGAAAATATCAAACCTAGCATCAAAGTCCTTGAGTCTCTTTAATTTGTCGACGTCTTCGCCCCGAACTGTGATTGCGCGAAATTCTTCCCGAATCTCGTCTATTTGCGAAGTGACATCGTCTCCCTCGACATAGGCAATATCCATTGCCGAGTAATCCTGCGGGTCGATCAGCGTGAGCGATTCGACATGTCCGTCACTGTGCCGCAACTCGGACGTTTCGAATTTCGCGCCAAGCTCATGCAATATCGCTTTGAGCTTCGTCTCGCTGGGACGATGAATCCGATTGAAGAGGACAAAATACGTATCGCGATATTGGTAATTTCGGTCGCCGAACAATGACACCGGTTAGACTCCGTGATAAGGCGGTCGAATTTTGGACTGACCATTAGCCCATCGTGAACTTACGGCCCGACCGCTTAAGTGGGCTTCATTTTACCGCGAGAAAACTGAGTTGAAAACTGGAGCGTATTTTGAATTGACTCGCTTACGGCAATTCATCCTCGTCGTCTTCATCAATCTCGTCATCGCCTGGACCGTCGTCAATGCCGCCGTTCCATTGACTAAGCGCCTTGAGTAAGCTGTCGCGCTCTTGTAACGTGCCAAACAAGGACTCGTTTTGCTCAAGTCGAACTTCGTAGCGGCCTTCGGCTTCGCAACCTTCCTCGCCGCAATAATGCGGCAAGTTCGAAACCCAAATCACACGGTACAACGGGATATGTTTGTCATCAAATTGGCAAATGTTGGACATCAGTTGGATCGCACCTCTGGATTCTGCTGCCCGACTCGACCAAGTAAAACAAGAACTTGTCAGGCGTCTCATTTGAAAGTTTACTCCGACTGACCCGATAGGCAAAGCAGCAGCCGAGACTTTGGTATGCCATTGCGAAATTTCAATTGTCGAAACCTAGTCGGTTTGCGATATTGTCAGCGCTGCAACCGGATTTAAACTTTGGTAAGAAAATGGAATTCATGAACAAGTACCTCACCGAATTCATTGGAACATTTTTTCTAGTTTTAACCATCGGCTATACCGTCATTCACTTTGAAGTGTATAGCCCGTTGTTCGCCCGACTGGCCATCGGCTGTGCATTTATCGCCATGGTTTACTGTGCGAGCCATGTTTCTCGGGCCTATGACAAACTAGCGATCACGTTGGCCGTATTTCCGGCGGCGCGTTTAATCCAGCCGTCGGATTTGGCCCTTGCTCGGTTGCACGCAGCGTGAAAACGTTTGGGACTTCTCCAACGTGTGGATCTATGTGATTGGGCCGTTCGCCGGTGCAATCGTAGCTGCGATCGTTTTCCGTCTACAAATCCCAGGAGATTTTGCGGAGTAAGAATCGCGAACCGTTTGCGCATCGTTGAGTTTCAACCTCGGATTCAGATCACGAAACAGGAGCCACATCCAAACGCAAAGCATCGCAACTGAAAACGGAAATCCAGTCGTCGCCGAAAACGACGCAAATAGACCGCTGGCCACAAATACAATGCAAATAACCCAGCCGTGCGCAAGCTGAGGCCGTTCTTGTTCAACGTTCGTGCTTCGGGCGACCGCGAACGAACTACCGATCAGCAGCATCGGGATCAGTAATAGGCCGAGGTCGTACGTAAAAAAATGTGGGCTCAACAGAATCGTCGCAAGGATCATTGCGGAATACTGTAGCGAGAACTTGTCGGTCAACGTATCGAACTTGCCGCGCAGGCAGCGCCACAAACACCAAACGATAAGTGCGACCAGTATTGTTGCAACGACCGTGCGAAGGCCAGATACCGAGTCCGGAATTAAAAGCTTGCAGGCTCCCCACAAGTTATGCGCATCTGCCAAGGAATAGCCGGCGTTGTCCGCGTAGCTGATCGCTCCCGTACAAACGTGCCAAAAGCCACCGCAAGCCGCCGCGCCCAATGAGACTGAAGCGACCAGGGCCAATGAAACTGGCAACATCGCGCCGGCGGCAAATCGATACTGTTGTTTGAGCAGCATCGCGGGCCCAATCACTAAAGCCAAGTGAGGCTTGAAGACAATCAAGCCGAAGACAACACCGGCCGAAAATGATTTGCCGCTTCGCAAGAGAATGAAATTTGAGACCAAGATGAGCAGCAGGAACCCCGACTTCTGCCCCATGTTCAGTGACAATAATAACGGATGAAAAAAACAGCAAATCGCGCCGAGCCAAATCCAATTTCCCAGTCGCTCGCGCAAGTGAAACGCTAGGCACGCCAGTCCTGTGGAAAATGCCAACGCATTGAGCAGACACCAAATCGTCGCTGCCGTCGGCAGTGAAAGACTCGCTAGTGGACTCACAAGCCAATAGTAGAATGGCGGATAGACCATTGGATAATATTCGCGTTCGTCCCAGCCAAAGCCCAGTAGACTTGGGTCGTGCTGCAGTTCGCGAGTCCAACGATCATCGTAAAGTCGGCTTGCTTGTCCGTCGGAGACGATGTGGCCGCCGATCCACTCTTGTAGAAAGTCTCCGCCGACGGGACTTTCGCGAAGGAGATTCGACGGTGCCAACCTGTAATTTGGACTCGTCGTCACGACCAAGATTGATGCCAAGATTGGAAGGACAAAGATCAGCGCGCACGCAAACCACGGTTGATTGGCGACGTTGTTTTCAGAATTTGACCGCACGTTTTTTCCTCCAACGGGCAGGTCAAAAATAGCCTATCGAAGGAGCCGAATGATGGGGATTGCGACGATTCCGCCGAATTGTACGACCAGTCGTTTAGGTTGGGCTGGTTGTGCGCAAATCGCGGGCTAATTGTCCTGATCCAGCGGCATTGCGGCCAACTTGGACGGCGGTTTCGGCCCGAAGACTTTCGGCGGCGGAAGATGGCTTGGCCGATGCTTAACCACGAGGTTCTCAAGCTCTTCGGACATCCAAAAACTGAATTCGAAAAAGGATTCCATATCGACAACGATTCGTCCAACGGATCGCTCGTCAGTCAAATTCAGTTTGGGGGAATGGTCGGTGCGATGCATTTTATTTCTGCTGGGTAAATCTCAGTAACCTGCCTAGTATCGCCCAACGGCTTGAATCCGCTGAAGCAACGATTGCAGCAAATACTGTCATTCTTAATAAACGAAGCTGCTGGCTTGGTGGTTCGTTTTGCTTAGCAAATTTGCGGTGAGATTGCCGGTTATTCGTCAACCGCTAGCGGATCACCCTGACGTTGCCGACCTGCTACCGTTTACCTATACTCCCGCCGCCAGTTGTCTCCCGATCGTCGACTGACAATTTCAAAAAAGATTTTCGCAGTTGGCGAACCGTGGCGCACAATGGTGCGTATCAAGTCGTGGATGGCTACTCGTCATGTGACGCTCCCCATCTATTGGTTTGATTCCAACAGTTGATACGCCGAGCAAACTCAGGTACCAACTGCACAACAGGTTTTCCGCCGGAACTGTCACGACGCTCGCGGACTTGGTCGATAGTGAATCCAGATCGCTGCGAAGTCATATTCGCGTATGGAAACACGACCTCGACAGGGAAGCGGCGATCCGATCGGTTCCGCACGTTTAGTGCAACCGCCTGTCAAGGACTTCTGCCACAGCAGCTCTTGGCCAGCGATTCCCTAACGTTCCGCCGACGCCCGGTTTCATCACCCAGCTTTTGACATTGTTCATGAGGGAACGCGACTATGCAAATTTTCGGCCCAGCCAACATCCAAAACACCCGCGCGATTACGGAAAGCATCAAGCCCAACGCAGCGGAACCTTCAACCCGCTCCATATCGATTGACACTGTCGATCAATTGGACATTTCGCGCGAAGCACAATACTTGATGCAAGTTCACGGCGCGCCCGACATCCGAGCTGACCGCGTCGCTGACGTTCGATCACAAATCGAAGGCGGTCGATACGAAACCGGCGACAAACTAAACGTCGCAGTCGATCGTCTCCTTGACGAATTCGCGTAACGTACGTTTCGGCGAATCACCCCGCACCGAGCCGAACGCGCTAGCGTCGGGCGCACCACGCCCGACGTATTCGTGCATAGTTTCCCCGACTACGCGCCGACGCCAATCGTGAACTTAGGGCGTGCCACCTAATTTCGATTGTTGCCGCGCTGCGACAAACGACCGAACGCTCATGATCACGTAAACCAAGCAAATGAGCCCCATCAGTCCGGAAAACATCAGCGCTCGCGGATTCAAAATTGGATCGCTATTAAGGATCGCGGGGAGTTTCATCATTAATCGAACGACCCCGGCAACGAAACCCAAAAGCCCGATACCGGCTGCGATGTGCATTGCTTGTTTTCGATATTCCGGTTGAAGTCCGATGGCTCCGCAGAACAGCAACAGCAGGCCAAACGCCGCCGGAATGAAAGCCGTAAGGCTTCGTTTGCCGGGTTCGGAAGCCGCCGATTTTCCGGCGACTTCACCCGATGCAGTTTCAGTTGCTGGCTTGCTGTGAGGCGTGCTCCCGAAATAGCCAACCGCTCCGAGAGCGATCAGCACTAATCCAAACAGAATCGCTACTTTGTTCATTTTTTGCCCTTTTTGAGTTCATCGCGAACTCGTTCTAATAGTTTCTTCGTCGCTGCAATACCTGCGAATTCGTCCAGTTTTTCCCCTTCGTATTCGATGCCCACGTAACCGGCATATCCAGCGGCCAAGACAATTCGCATCATCCTCAAATAGTCGGTAGCCGTCTCGTTTCCTTGATCGTCAAATTCGTGACTCTTGGCACTGACCGCTTTCGCAAACGGCATCATCTCTTCAATGCCCAAGTACCGATCGTAAGTTTTCCCGTCCCCAAGATTAAAATTCCCGAAGTCGGGTAGCGTCCCGCAATTCGGTTTGTCGACTTTCTTGATCACGCTCGAAAGCCATTTACCGTTTGACGACAAACCGCCATGATTTTCGACGATCACATTCAAGCCATGTTCGGCACCGAAATCGCTCAGCCGCGATAAGCCGTCGGCGGCCAATTCGAGTTGCCGATCGTACTCGCCTGTCGAAGCCGCGTTCACGCGAATGGAATGGCAACCCAAATGCTTGGCGGCAGTCACCCAGCGGTGATGATTCTTGACTG
This sequence comes from Planctomycetota bacterium, assembly GCA_031376585.1. Lineage (GTDB taxonomy): Bacteria > Planctomycetota > Planctomycetia > Pirellulales > Pirellulaceae > JANMEB01. The sequence goes on from JANMEB010000312.1 coordinate 16,025, forward strand.
CGTCGCTCCGCTTCTTGTCGTTGGGGTCTCCCAAGTCCCCTTCGCCATCGACCATGATCAGCAAAGTTTTCACGCCCAAATCGTCCGCCCGCTTTTTCAATTCATCCAAGTACTTCGTATCTTCGGCTTTGTCTTTGAAGAACGAGTTGACCATTTCAATCGCGTCGATCCCGAATTTTTCCTTGGCGGCTTTCGCGAAATCCAAATGGTCCATCTTTCCGGCTTGCAAAAGGCGATGGAACGACCACTCGGCAAGCGATATTTTGAACAACGGATTCGCGTCTTGCTGGGCCCAAAGCAATCCCGACCGAATCGCTGCAGCAGCCACAACGCCTGAAGTCACGCCGACCTTTAGAAAATTCCTGCGGGTTTTGACCGTTTTCATTTTTGAAACTCAATTTCAATGACTTCGCGGCGCAATCATTCGTCGAGTATATTGCCAGACGGGCAATCAGATAACTGCCCTACGAGAGAGCAGAGGCTTGAGGCAGTAGGCTGTAGGCTTGAGGAAAAAAAGCACGCTACCGACGCGAGTCGGTAGTGCTGACACGAATGGCTAAAGCAGAGGCTTGAGGCAGTAGGCTGTAGGCTTGAGGAAAAAAGCACGCTACCGACGCGAGTCGGTAGTGCTGACACGAATGGCTAAAATGCCAAACAATCATGCCTTCAATTTCCCGCTTTGGCCGGTCGCTTTTTTTAGCCAAATGTATGAAACTCTACCGACTCGCGTCGGTAGTTTCTATGAATGCGTTTTCGAAAGTAAAATTGCCATGAGACCTGTCAGCTTAGTCGCGCCCGACTGGTGGGACTATACGACGCTCGATCGCGCGATCTTGAATGATGCCGCGCGGCTTTCGGTAAAAGATATCGCAGCCCTTTCGCGGCCCGGGTTCCAAGTCATGATCTACGACACGCTCGAAGATTTCTACCTCGCCGAAGCACTCGAGTACATTCACGCTTGGCGAACTGCGACTGCCGACCGGCCAGCCGGGATCTGCGGACCGATTGGCCCGACGGAACAACTGCCGCTAGTCGCTCGCTTGGTCAATGAACTTGATTTGAACCTGCGACACGCTCACTTTTGGGGCATGGATGAATGGGTCGTGGATGGTCGCGAAGTTCCCGAAACGTTTCCGTTGAGCTTTGCGCGAGCCGATCGCGAGCTTTTGTTCAATCGGATTCGACCGGAATTGCGGATGCCGGAAGCCAACATTCACTTTCCCAAGGCCGACCCACGCGAGTATATCGCTTCATGGAATACCGCCCGCTGCGCCGTCATGCAAGGTGGCCAAGGCGAAGTCAAACACTGGGCGTTCAATGATCCGACGCAGCGAAAGCCGCCTTATGACTTGGCGCCGCCTCCGCCAGCCGAGTATCGAAAGTTAACGACTCGCGTCGTCGACTTGCATCCAATGACAATCATTCAAAACGCACGAACTTCGGGGGGCGGTGTCGTTTCCAATGTTCCCACCCAAGCAGTTTCCGTTGGTCCGGTCGAGACATGGCGCGCCGAAAAAGTCTCCATCTGGCACGCTGGCCAGCACGATAATCCGTTCGGCCAACGGTTGACGGCGCTGATGATCAGTAAGCATCTGCCCGACTCCTCGGTTCCCATATCGCTCTTGGCCGATCACCCCAACGTGCAGTTCAATTACTTTCGTGGCGGAATTGGAACTTGCCAAATCGACATGCATTGAAATCGTATTGTCACAGAGATCCGACCACCGGACAAAGCATTTTATTGTCATTCCTGCGCAGGCGGGAATCCAACCGCTTATTGAATATCCAGCCACAGATCAAGCCAATTTGGATTTTTGGTTTCGATAAGTCTTAGCTTCCAGGCTCTGTTCCACTTCTTTAATTGCTTCTCGCGCAGAATCGCTTCGTCCATAGTTTGAAAATGTTCAAAATAAGCCAAGACATGTACCTGGTATTTCTGGGTAAAGCCTGGCGCCATGTCTTGTCTGTGTTGCCAAATACGCTGGACGAGGTCGGACGTCACGCCGATGTAAAGCGTGCCGTTTCGCCGGCTGGCCAGGATGTAAACGGTCGGTTCCTTGTTCACAGCCAAATTCTCCTGAATTTTCGCCTTCGCGGGAATGACGGAAATAAGGGCGGCTGGATTCCCGCCTGCGCGGGAATGACGGAAAATGTTTCAATGCAGAAAAGTTGGTACCACTAATAAACACTAATTCTCGCTAATGACTAAAGACTGCGGAGATAAGTGCTTCCAAAATTGAAAGACTCGACGATGCCACGCGCGTTAGCCATTGCCGCTCATCCGGACGATATCGAATTCCTCATGGCAGGAACTCTCATGTTGCTACGCGAGGCCGGATTTGAAATCCATTATTTCAACTTGGCCAACGGCTCCTGTGGATCGGCCGAACACGACGCAAAAACGATTGCCGCGATTCGACTTTCCGAAGCCAAATCCTCTGCCGAGTTTCTGGGTGCCAAGTTTCATCCGCCCATCTGTCGCGACATGGAAATTTTTTACGAGCAAAAG
>JANMEB010000318.1:0-4984 GCA_031376585.1 Planctomycetota bacterium
TGCTCGCCGACGCTCAGCCCTCCGATCGCATATCCAAAAAATTCCAGTTCTCGCAACTGTTGGCAGCACCAACGTCTCAAGTCCACGTCCAAACCGCCTTGAACGATTCCAAATTGGACTTGGGTTGAAAGCGACGCTGCGTCTTTGCATCGCCGGGCCCAGCGGATCGTTCGCTCGCAAGCCTCGCGGACTTGTGCTCCACTGGCTGGCAATCCAACGACGTGATCGAGCACCATGGCGATGTCGCTGCCTAACGATTCTTGAATCGCAATCGCGCGTTCGGGCGTCAATTCAATTGTCTGTCCGTCGATGTGCGACTTGAAGACCGCGAGCTGTTCCGTAATACGTGTAGCTTGGGCCAAACTGAATATCTGAAAACCGCCACTGTCAGTTAGAATTGGTTTCGACCAACCCATGAATTTGTGCAGGCCACCCATTTGCCGCACGATCTCCGCTCCGGGCCGCAACGACAAATGATACGTGTTGCCCAACAAGATCTCGGCGCCTGTTTCAGCAATCATTTGCGGCGTGAGACCTTTCACCGTCCCGTTCGTTCCCACGGGCATGAACGTTGGAAGCTGAATCTCACCATGCGGCGTCGTAAGTCGTCCAAGCCGTGCGCCGCAATGACGATCGACATGCAAAAGCTCAAACCGAAATTCAGATTTCGTCATATCACTGATGGTGCAACCATTTCTTGGAACCAAACACAAAACCGCAAGGTGAAAGGGGCATTCACCAGTTTCGTACGAAGACTTTGTAAATTTGCATCTGACCCTAATAATTCTGTCTTCGGTTCTTTAGGTTGTCCTGTACCCTCGTCCCGTAACGGGGAGAGGAGCACGGTGAGGAGTTTTTCGCGAAACCGTCGCCAGCGCCTCGTGCGATAGCGACGGGACCGTTTTCTTCTCGCCTAGCCGGACGCAGAAACCATTAGGATTTTTTATCCACCGCCGCTGATTTGCCGAACTCGCTGCGTATCGGTTTCTTATCTTGATACGACTGCAACCGTGTTTGGCAAGCTTCCTTTTTGTCCGCCGGCGCTTTCTCTATCGCTTGTTGTTGCAATTCGATTGCCTTGTCGAACTCACCCACTTCGGCTTTGGCTGCAGCCAGCGTGTCGACGCGATACCAATTGGGTTGGCTCGATGCGGCGACGGCTTTTTCCGCCATTTCAACAGCGCGTTTGCCATCGCGGAATTTTTCATCGGTACAAGTCGACAGGAACCATGCATACACGTTAAGCGTTTCGGGGAGGCTCGGCGCGAGCTTCAAGCTCTGTTCAAAGTCTGCCTGGGCTTTGGCGAAATTCGCTTTGTTCATCCAAGCGGTCCCGCGATTGCAATAAGTCAACGTGCCGTTTTTGTCGAGTTCAATCGCGCGATTGTAGTCTTTGATCGCGTCGTCGACTTGCCCAAGCTCAACTTTGGCGACCCCGCGGTTACTGTATGCAATCGCGAATTCCGAATCGAGATTGATCGCACGACCAAAACTGTTGACGGCCTCTTGCGGCTGCTTGCTCTCAAATTGAAGCCAGCCTAACAGGTTATGTGCCTTGGTACTGTTCGGGCTGAGCTCAACCGCTCTACGAGCATTGACAATTGCTTCCTCAAGCTTGCCTCGACTCAGCAAAACATTGCCGCGCCCCAAATAGACATCGGTTAAACGCGGATTAATCGCCGCCGCTTTATCAAAATCCGCCCAAGCGCCGTCGAGATTGCCTTGATCGAACGCAATACTGCCGCGGCGTACGTAATGTTGGCTATTTTTCGGTTCAAGCTCGATTGCCTTTTCGATGTCCTTGATCGCCTCGTCGAACTTGGCAAGGCTCGAATAGATCAGCGAACGATTCACGTAAGCATCTGTAAATTTAGGATTTATTCCGATCGCTTGCGACACGTCGCGAAGTGCTTCGTTCCATTTCCCGTCCGCCATGAACACCATCGCCCGATTATTCCACGGGACGACCGCGCGCGCATCAATCCGCAGTGCTTGGGTGAAGTCACCGAGTGCTTTGTCGTGCTGCCCCAATTCATACATCAATAAACCGCGTGTTGCAAATGCTTCCGCATCACCCGGCTTGGCAGCGATCCGTTCGTTGTAAAACTTAACCGCGCTTTGCAAATTCATCGCGTAGCGAAGTGGCAACCAGCCCTGCACATCTTCCAATCCACACCAGTTGCCGTTGACCGAAGTAATCGTCTTGATTTGCCCCGCGAAAACTTTGTCGACTTTCTCAGTTTTGACCTTCGTCTCATAAGTCACTGTGATCAGCACCCGCTCACCCGCCCGCTGAGCCGTCGCCGTAAGTGGTAAAAAGGCACCAATCAAGCCAAACACAATCGTTCGAATTGCAATCATAGTGAGTAGTTTTCTGGTTGAGAGTTGACAGTTTCAAGCAACCGACGCGAGTCGATAGTTTTTACACCAAGGGCTAGGGCTTGAAGGAACGCAAGCCATCCAGATTAATCATCGCCGCCCCTTTTGAAAATGCTTTGGCAAGAAACCGGCAAAATCAACACGTTTATCTCGCGCGGACGGGCAAACAAAACGCGGGGTAATTGTTTAGCCAATTGTGTCAAGACTACCGACTCGCATCGGTAGCTTGCAATTTCAAACACTGAACACTGAAGGCTGAACGCTCAGCGGAGGTCTAGCTCGCGGCGGATGATTTGAGCGAAGCGGTGTTTTAGGTCGGCGTGGGCTTGGCCTGTGGCGGGCCCAGAGAATCCGGAGTGGATGGCGATGACTTTGCCGCTGCGGTCGACAAAGATGGATGTGGGAAACGCTTTGATGCGATCGACGAAGGGAAGCAATTTCGAAGCTTTCTCTTTGTCGGATTCGCCAGCGATGAAAACGGGGTAGGGGATCGAGTGACGTTTAACGAATCGCCCGACTTGGGCTGCGTCCGGCTCGAACTCGCCGGAGGCTTCGAATGCCAGGCCGATGACCTTCAAGCCGTGCGATCCGAACTGACGCTCCAGTTCGACCAAGAACGGTGCTTCGTCGTGACAGTTTGGACACCATGATCCGAAAATGTTGATGATCGTCAGTTCGCCAAACAAATTTTTGTCAGCAAGGGATTTTTGTATGCCGTCCAAATCACAAACCAATACCTTTGACCAATTTGCGTCGGCGACCAAATGAACTTGCTCAAAATCGTCTGGCAATTGGGCTTGGTCGTCTTTAGTTGCGGTCCAAGTTTCATGCCACGATGTTCCAGACCAGAAATTGCCGGTAAGCGTATCGTCTTTCGCCAGCGAAGCGTCGAATAAAAAAGCGTGGGCTCCGTCGAAAGTCGATAGTTGCAGTTTTCCGTTGCGAACGTCGCCGGCCAAAAATCGGTAATCGCCGGTTGTTGTGAGAAAAGTCCCGTGGACTTGTGGGCCAACGAATTCGAAGATGCCTACGGCAGGATCAGTGCTGGAATCGAATTTGATTTGCCAGCGCCCCATGAATTTTTCTGGCGCGACGCTTGATTCAGCGGGTTGTTTCGACCGCTCGACCGCCTGAAACTTCATTTCGGTAAGCTTTGGGCCGGCGCGCTTGGTCCACGTCCCTGCCAATTTGCGGCGATCGTCGCTGAAGGTTGCTTTGATCTCGGAATTGTAATGCGGGAAGCGCAAGACCAACTCGTCTAACGTCAATTCGAATTCGTCGATCGATTGTCGCTCTGGACCGTTGACAATGGCCGCGCTCTTGAGCGTCGCGCCATCGAATTCAAGGCTTAAGCCAAATCGAAGGTCGCCACCGGGTGAGCTGAGGCTGCTCGCGTATTCCGTGATTTGTGCGACCGCGGCTGTTTTGATCGGAGCGGCCGATGACCACAACAAAATGATGCTTGCAAGTTGCAAGCGAGTGCTCCGAGAGAGCAGCATCGAAATCTCCGTCAAGTTTGCGGAATGGGGAAGCTTCGCGTCGTCGTTTCCATGCTGGCGTTTTCCGGCACGGACAATATACCACGATTTGCTAGTACAAAGCTTGAAACTGGTTAAAGTCCTACGGCACGTTTTATCGAAATATGAAGACAGGTGTCGAGTACTTGCGCGGGGAAACCGCGAGGCTGCCCGCAAAGAGATTGATGCCTGATTTCCGGGGGGAAATTCGATGGCTGTTCTGGCTATCTGATCGATGCATTCATGGTCCCGACTCAACCATGGGATGCGTTAGATTTCTCTCCGGCGACCTCCGCCGACTGACTGGTAATCTGGATTGGATTAATCGTTTGTACTGCAACGACTTTGCTTTGTTCCACTGTACTAGCGAATTTGACCCATGCAACAGTTTGCCTTCAGACGATGTCCTTATTCAGTGTGACAGTGCAAACGGATTTGCATTTAGCACAGTTCAAAAGCGCTTTTCCCGACTCAGACGCTTTACAAAAAACGAATTGTCACGGGCACGGATGTCCGCAGCAAATCGCTCTTGTGAACGAGGGGAAAGCGGTTACACGCAACTTGTGCAGCGTGTAGCGAAAGACGACTCAATGTGTAGCATGGAGAACCTGAAATGAAGGTGTTCACTACTGGACAGGTCGCTAAGATCTGTAAGGTGGCTCCACGCACGGTTAGCAAATGGTTCGATTCGGGACGCCTCAAAGGCTACCGAATCCCCGGCTCGCAAGACCGTCGCATTCCGCGCGAATACCTGATCAAGTTCCTCAAAGAGCATGGCATGCCACTCGGCGACCTCGAAGATGAGGCGATGGCCAAAGTGCTCGTTGTGGCGCAGGATCAGATTTTAATCGAAAATCTGAAACGCGAACTTCCCACGGAGCGCTCGTTCCGGGTGGCGATTGCCGCTAGCGGCTTTGAAGCCGGCATTCAAGCGGAGAGCTTCCACCCAGACTGCATTATCGTGGACTTCTCGATCGGCAAGATTGAATCTCTGCAGATTTGCCATAATCTGCGGAAGAATCCCGATTTTGCCGAAACGATTCTGATTGCCTTGCTGCCCGATGACGGCAGCCCGATCAGCTTCGATC
>JANMEB010000330.1:0-6240 GCA_031376585.1 Planctomycetota bacterium
CGGGCCAAATTGTTGCCGATTGAGTAAACCGGAAGCCGTCAAAACAAGATCACGGACTTGCTCGGCATCGAGACGGATTCGATTAGCTTTGGAAAGCCAACGATTTTGCGGATCCAGTTTCAGTTGGTTCTCGGTCGTGCGGGACGATTGCTGATAGGTCGCGCTCATCACCAGTTGTCGGTGAAGTTTTTTGATTGATTGGCCTTGCTCGATAAAGTCCACGGCCAGCCAATCGAGCAGTTCGGGATGGGACGGTGGATTACCTTGCAGACCAAAATCGCCTTCGGTCGTTACGAGCCCTTTTCCAAAGAAAGCCGACCAGGCCCGATTCACCTGGACCCGCGCCGTCAACGGATTTTCAGGGGCAACCAACCATTTTGCAAACTCAAGGCGCGGTTCCGCCGCTGATTGGTTTGCCAGCGGAGGCAAAAAATCGGGAACATTGGGCTTCACGAGTTCCCTGGGCTGCAAAAACTCGCCACGGTGATGCAAAAACGTCGGGCGGGGGTTATCTGCAGGTCGCTCGCGAAAAACAAGTGTGGTTTTTGTACTCGGGCGTTTTTTCAGTTCGCGAATCTTTGCGGCTTGCTCGTTCAATTCAGGAGCCTGCATGAGAAAATATTGACGCAGTTGATGATTTTCTTCCGGAGACAATTCTTCGGAAGGACGCAACAACAGCTCTTCAACGATTGGCGGCGTCAGGACGGCAGCTACCTCGCCTACTTGCGTCGTCGTTGAGATGCGGAAACGCCCAAGCGAGCAGGGATAATGCCGACCGAACCGCAGCGCAATGATCAGTGATCCTTCTGCCGGCAACGGCTCGGACAGATTGAACACGGCAACATTTCGTTCGCCGATCTGGTCTGCGCAGGACCAGCCAGTTTGCGGGTCGCCATCCAAAGCAAGCTGGGCTGAGACATTTTGCTCTCCAAAATTGTTTTTGGCATGAGTCTCCGTGGCGTGGCTCAATTTGAGGGGACTCAATCCTTCCGCGGTTTCGAGACTGGCAGTGAACTCACCCAAAAAGAAATCGCCTTTCGGGCCTTCGAAATAGGCCATTCCCGGGCCCCGCCCCGGCAAGCGATCATCGGGCAGGACTTCCAAACGTATTGCGGTTGTGCCGGTAGCAATATTGGAAAAAGTGAGAGTATAAAGATCGTCTTTGGTGATATCGCCAGACGCAAAGATCGAATCATCGGACTCGACGTTCAGTTTCAGTGTGGATGAGGAGGCCGTTGCCGGGTGAAGGATTTCCCACTGGGGTGTTTGCCGACGCTCGCGCTCCAGCCATAACTCGAAGGCTGTTTCAATCGCAGTTGTTCGGCGTAATTCGATGTCGGGATTCGAGTTGTCCTCCAGCGGCCAATGCTTGGGCAGTTCCACAATCAAAGCATTTGCTTCGACCAAACTTCGTTCATGACTTTGCATTTCTTCCGGCGTTGGCATTTCCAAATCAGGCTCTTCTGTGTTGTTCAACAAGGCCATGACCTGGTAATAATCGCGATGAGTGACGGGATCATATTTATGCGTATGACATTGCGCGCAGCCGAGCGTCAGGCCCAACCAGGTTGTCCCCGTCGTAGCCACCCGGTCCGTCATGGCATAGAAGCGATATTCGAGGGGGTCGATCCCGCCTTCTTCATTGAGCATCGTATTGCGATGGAATCCCGTGGCGATCAAAGCGTTTTGATCAGAGCCTGGCAGCAGATCGCCGGCCAATTGTTGAATGGTGAACTGGTCGAACGGCAAATCGCGATTGAAGGCCTCGATAACCCAATCACGATAGGGCCAAATGCTGCGAGCTCGATCTTTTTCATAGCCATTTGTGTCTGCATAACGAGCCAGGTCCAGCCAACGCCGCGCCCAACGTTCGCCGTAATGAGGCGAGGCGAGCAGGTCGTCAACCAGTCTCTCGTAGGCCCCTTGATTGAAACCACTGTTGCCGAGTGGCGACATCGTCAGTTGTAGCTGCCAATGCTCCGATTCCTCGATCGTCGGCGGCAAGCCAACCAAATCGAGAAAGAGTCGCCGAATCAAAACGTTTGGCGGCGCAGCGGTTGAGGGCGAAAGCTTCTCATCCAGCATTTTCTTCAATACAAAGCGATCGACCGGATTCCTGGACCAGGCCGGAAATTGCTGTGAGTCGACGGCCGGCACGGGGGATTTGTCGGGGGCAACAAACGCCCAATGCGTTTGATAGTTGCCGCCTGACTCGACCCACGTCCGCAAGATTTGAATTTGCTCGGCAGTCAATGGCTTGTTGAATTCGAGCGGGGGCATACGTTCGTCTGGATCGGATTCCTCGATGCGCCGAACCAACTCGCTGTCTGCCGATGCCCCCGGTTGGATTGCCTGATAACCACCAAGATCAGCGGTAGCACCCTGGAAAGAATCCAATCTCAGGTCGGCAGCTCGCGATGCCTCGTCAGGACCATGGCAGGGAAAACAATGCTTCGCCAGAATCGGACGCACATCGACATTAAAATTTGTCGCCACTGAACCTTCTGCGATGGTTTGTGCGGAGAGGTCTGTGGTTTGTGCCGGCAGACAAGAATTGCTGAGGCCCAACGCGAGCGCTAGTAATCCAAAAATCAAAAGGCGTACGTATGGCGACATTATGGGGATATTCGATTCGTTGGGTCTTGTGCAGGCCTCGTTTGAACTCCTTAATTGTAGTGGAAAACCGGAAGTTGAAAATTATCGTCGTTGCATAAACTCATCAGCCTTTCTTCGAAGATTGACGGCCAACCGATGGTCCGGTTGGCTGACGAATCGGTTGCCCCTTGTCAAAAGAGTGAATCGGATCAGCAACTGGGGCGAGCGGCAAAAACCAGCCGAGACGATGCCCGCAGCCATTGAATCAGGAAGATCATCCGATGATACTATCGACACATCAACAAATGCCTGAATGGAAGTTCTATGAAACTCGGATTGAATACGATCTCTGTTTTGGCAATTTGGCTGGTGCTCTTGGGCAACGGCGCTGTTGCTCAAACGCTCGTCGAAAAACTGATTGCGGATGATCCAGTCAAACTGGCTGAAGAAGCAAGGGCCGTCGGCAATATCGTTCGCGGCGCGATCCTGTTCCATCAAGGAAATATCAATTGCGCAAAATGCCATCGGCCATCGGCTGAAACAGATCGAGTTGGCCCTGACCTCAGCCGAATGGAGCGAGATCTTACCGACGAGTTCCTCATCGAGTCGATCCTTCAGCCCTCCAAGGCGATCAAGAAAGGCTTCGAGACAACCCAAATTTTGGGCGTTGACGGGCGAGTCTACAACGGAATCATGCTGAGCGAAGATGCGCAAAAAATTGTGATTCGAGACAGCCAGGATGTGGAAAAAACGGTGACCATTCGACGTGGCGACATCGAAGAAATGAAGCCGGGCAAGCTTTCAAGCATGCCGGATAATCTGGCCAACGAACTAAAAGATCGCCAGCACTTTCTCGACCTCTTGCGGTACGTCATTGATATCAAGGAACGCGGACCAGAGCTCTATGTCGCTGCGCCCAACGTCACGGTTCGCCGGGAACTTGCCCCTGAACTGAAGGGGCTGGTGCTGATCCAGGAATTGAATTGCATCGCCTGTCACGGATCAGCAACGTTTCCGGCGATCGTCGGCGCCAAACAGGCACCCCGCATGGAATGGTCAGCCAAATGGTTGAACCCGAAGTGGATGGAACGATTTATCAATAATCCACACACGGTCAAACCGGGCACTACGATGCCAGAGTTACTTGGTCATCTGAATGAAACGACGCGCTCTCAAACAGCCAAAGCAATCACCCATTTCCTGGTATCCCGGGCTGACAACCAGTTTCAAACTGAGGCCATCGATTCGAACTCCGTTCCACTGGGATACGAATTGTTCAATTCAGTTGGCTGTGTCGCTTGCCACTCACCCCGTAACGACCAAGCCGTCGAACAACCCTTGGAAAAATCAATGCCACTGGGTGAGCTGGCGTCCAAATTCAATATTAGCGGGCTGGTTCAATTTCTGGAAAACCCACTCGTCGTGCGACCGTCCGGGCATATGCCCAACATGCAGCTCACGCATCGTGAAGCGACGGACATTGCGAACTTTCTGCTGCAAACAGCCGACGAAACTTCAACACCTTGGAAGCTGGATTCGGAACTAGCCAAACAAGGCGAATCACTTTTTGCCAAAAACAATTGCCAGAGTTGCCACGCCGATTTGGTGGCGGAGACTCCCAAACCCGTCGGCCAATTGGCCCTCGACAAATTGAGACCTGAACAAGGCTGCCTGTCCGGCGCAGCGGGAAACTGGCCCAACTTCAATCTTCAAGAGGACGAGCGACGAATCATTCAAGCATCACTCAAACGCCTTTCCGTAGACCTGACCAGCGAGCAGCAAATTGCCGTTAGCGTTCACGCGCTTAACTGTATTGCCTGTCACGAGCGTAACAATTCGGGAGGGGTTACCTCCGAACGCAATCCTCACTTTCAGACAACCAACTTGAATCTTGGTGAGCAAGGCAGAATCCCGCCGACATTGACCGGCGTTGGTGCCAAGCTGAAACCGAAATGGATGCAGGAAGTGTTGATAAACGGCAGAACGATTCGCCCGTATATGAAAACGCGAATGCCCCAGTACGGCGAAGAAAATGTAGGGCACCTCGTCGAGCTGTTTCAATCGCTTGATCAATTGCCTGAAACCAAATTCGCCGAATTCAAGGACCAGGAGGAAATGCGAAAGAAAGGCTTGGAACTGGCCGGAAACAATGGGCTCAATTGTGTCTCCTGTCATACCTATCAGTACAAACTTTCCGACACGATGCCCGCAGTTGATTTGACCGAGATGGCGGAACGCCTGAAAAAAGATTGGTTTTATCAATACATGCTGGCTCCTCAATCGTTCAGCCATAACACAGTCATGCCATCGTTCTGGCCGGGTGGGCACGCGGTTCGAAAGGACATTGCCGGCACTCCCGAAGATCAGATCGAAGCTCTCTGGCAGTATCTGATTGACGGGCGTCAAGCTGCGATGCCGCACGGTGTGGTACGAGAACCATTGGAAATTGTGGTAACCGACGAAGCCCAAATGTTGCGACGTAGCTACCCGGGCATCGGCAAACGAGGAATCGGCGTTGGCTATCCCGGCGGAGTAAACCTGGCATTCGATGCGGAACAGTTGAGACTGCACGCCATCTGGAAAGGCAAGTTTGTTGACCCGAGTGGAGTCTGGACCGGTCAGGGATCGGGCAATGTGCAAGCCCTGGGGAAGACGATCGATTTCGTCAAAGGACCTGACCTGGATGACATTCATCAACCGTGGATTTTCGACGATGGGCGGCCACCCAAGCATCATTTCAAGGGCTATGTTCTGGGCCCGGCCCGGAGGCCGACGTTTCGGTACACATTCGATTCCGTTGAGGTCGAAGATTTTTTTGTTGAAGTGATCGATGATCAATCGAATATCACCCATCTCCGTCGTGCTGTGATGTTGTCCGCACCGGACGGGCGTGGCGGCTTGCGTTTCCGAATTGCTACCGCCGATGAAATTTCGACCGCAGCCAAAAATCTGTTTGCGGTTGGCGGCCAATTGAGAATCCGGATGATCTCCGAGCAGACGCCGCAAATTGTTGATGACGCTGGCGAAGGCAAGCGATTGGAAATTCAATTCGATATTGCGCCTAGCCAAAAACAAGAATTGGTATTCGATTATCTATGGGAGTAGCTCAGCAAGGACGCAGTTAGTACGAACGACCCCTTCCCCAGTGTTTTGAACGAAAAATCAATGTCGCCCCTCAACCTTGAAGAATTCACATGACGTCTTTGTTTAAGCTGGTTTATTTGATGACCCTCGCCATGTTCCCGCAGCAGGAGCCGCTTGGTGAGTATTGGGGCACGGGTGAAGAAGAATCAAAATACTACAAGTTGGTCGACATTCCGTTGCCTAAAGAGTTGGCCATTGAGGCGGGCAGTTTTGAAGTCATGCCCGACCAGGAGCAGTTAGCCATTGCCACACGACGCGGCGATATCTTTCTGGTTGACGGCGCCTTCGACAAATATCCGGAACCGCAGTTCAAAAAGTTTGCAAGTGGTTTGGATGAAGTCTTCGGGATGGCTTATCGAGATGGTTCATTTTATTTGACCCAGCAGACGGAGGTCACACGGATCACCGACACCGACAATGATGGCCGTGCCGACCGTTTTGATACACTCAGCGACGTCTGGGGTTTCCGCAATTACCACGAGTTCGCTTTCGGCTCGAAGC
>JANMEB010000348.1:0-31355 GCA_031376585.1 Planctomycetota bacterium
TCTGTTGAAAAAGGTTATTGTCATCCCCGCGAAGGCGGGGATCCATCTGGAAGAGAAGCAAATTCCCCTGGATTCCCGCATGCGCGGGAATGACGTAACTCACAGCCTTCATTGAATCGAGTGTTTTTCAACAGGCTGCTATGTCGCATAACGAGCTGCACTGGAGGCTCTGCCTCGACTGGCAGAGCCTGGGAACCAGGGCTGACTATCGCGCCGCCTGTTTCAGAAAACTCAAAATCCCGTCGACGCTTGCTTTGGCGTCGCCAAAAAGCATGCGGGTGTTTTCTTTGTAGAAGAGTGGATTGTCGACGCCGGAATAGCCGGTCGCCATGCTTCGTTTGAGGACGACGACTTCGCCTGACTTCCAACATTCGAGCACGGGCATGCCGTAGATAGGGCTCGATGGATCGTCAAGTGCGGCGGGATTTACGATGTCGTTGGCGCCGATCACCAACACGATATCCGTGTGCGGAAAGTCCTCGTTAATTTCATCGAGTTCCAGAACGATGTCGTAAGGGACGTTGGCTTCAGCCAAAAGAACGTTCATATGCCCCGGCAATCGTCCCGCAACGGGATGAATCGCAAATCGCGTTTGAATGCTTCGCTTGCGCAGGATATCGCTGATCTCGCGGATCGGATGTTGAGCTTGAGCAACGGCCATTCCGTAACCAGGGATGATAATGACGCTTTGCGAATCAAGCAGTCGCTGGCCAACTTCGTCGGCGAAAATTTCGGTATGCGTTTTCGGTTCCCCCGTCGTGACGACTTGGGAACCGGATTCAACGCCGAAACCGCCCAAGATGACGCTGAGAAACGACCGATTCATCGCGCTGCACATGATGTAACTAAGAATTGCACCGCTGCTGCCGACTAAGGCCCCTGTGACGATGAGGAGATGATTGTCCAAAAGAAATCCAGTCGCGGCGGCCGCCCAACCTGAATAACTATTGAGCATCGAAACAACGACAGGCATGTCAGCGCCGCCAATCGCAACAACCAAATGAATTCCCAACGCGAACGAAAGCAGCGTCATCAGCACCAAAGGAATCATGCCGATCAAAACTGTTGAAACGGAGACGAACCAAAAACCGAAAATCCCGCAAGCGAGCAAGATGGCGATATTGATCCAGTGGCGAGCTTTGAGCAGCACGGGCTTGCTCGTGAATCGACCATCGAGCTTGCCCCAAGCCACGATCGAACCGGCGAATGTGACGCCGCCGATAAACACTCCCAAAAAGATTTCGATCTTGTGAACGATATCCAGCGAATTTGCGGCAGAAACAATCGTCGTCGCCCCTTCGCCAAGTCCTTTCGTCAATTCGTCCAAAGTTGACAAGGGCTGAATCAGATGGCCGGCGTCGGCCGCATAATTACAAATTCCAACCAGCACGGCCGCCATGCCAACAAAGCTGTGCAAAATGGCGACCAATTGCGGCATAGCGGTCATTTGAACACGCATTGCCAAAAACGTACCGATGACCGCACCAATAACCAGGGCCAGAATCATGAGCACATAACTGCCCGTGATCAAACCGGAAAACGCTGTAGCTGCAATCGCAATGGTAATGCCGAGCATTCCGAGCAGATTGCCGCGACGTGCCGTTTCATGACGACTCAGTCCGCCCAAACTGAAAACGAAACAGACAGCGGCAATCAAAAACGCTATGTTCGGCAATTGGTTCGCCAATTGGTTTGGCAATTCTGGCATCGGTCACTCCTTGCGAAACATGCTGAGCATGCGTTGAGTGACTAGGAAACCACCGACGACGTTGATGGTCGCAATCAATACGGCAATAAAAGCCAGCAAAGTTGCCGGACCGAACCACGGCTCCCGAATTTGCATCATCGCGCCAATGACGATAATGCCGCTGATTGCGTTGGTGACGCTCATCAGCGGTGTGTGTAATGCGGGCGTCACGTTCCAAACGACTTGCCATCCGACAAAGCAGGCCAGGACGAATACCGTGAGGTTCGAGACTAGTTGCGGCGGCGCATACAGCCCAAACAACACGACGATTCCCATAACGGCAGCCAAGCCAACGAAGCCGACAAGCCAGCGTGTAATTACGGACGGCCGACGTGCTTCCCGAAAGTCAATCTTGTCATCGGATTTAGGTGCAGCAGAAACCGCCGGTTGAATCTTGGGCAAAGGCCAGAAGATTTCGCCTTGGTGCGCAACAAGCGAACCACGCACGATATCGTCTTGCAAGTTGAATTGAATCTCGCCATCTTTTTTTGGCGTCAGATCGGTCAGCAGGTTGACGAGATTATTCGAATAGAGCGTCGACGCTTGTGTGGGCAATCGACCCGGCAGGTCCGTGTAGCCAATGATTTTCACGCCATGTTTTTCGACCAGTTTGCTCGGCTCGGTAAGTTCGCAATTGCCGCCTTGTTCGGCGGCCATATCGACGATGACGCTGCCGGGTTTCATCGCGCGAACCATCTCGGCAGTGATCAATTTAGGAGCCGGCTTATTAGGGATAAGTGCTGTCGTGACGATGATGTCGACTTCTCGAGCTTGAGCAGCGAACAACGCCATTTCGGCATCGATGAAGGCTTTAGTCATTTCTTTTCCGTAGCCGCCTGCTCCTTCGCCGTCTTCGTGAAAGTCTAATTCCAAGAACTCCGCGCCCATGCTTTTGATTTGTTCCTTGACCGCCGGTCGCGTGTCAAAAGCTCGCACGATCGCGCCCAATGCGCGGGCCGCACCGACTGCCGCCAGGCCTGCGACGCCCGCGCCAATCACGAGAACTTTGGCGGGAGGGACTTTGCCCGCCGCTGTGATTTGGCCGGTAAAGAAGCCGCCGAAATTGTTGGCCGCTTCCAGTATAGCTCGATAGCCTGCGATGTTGGCCATCGAGCTGAGCACATCCATTTTCTGAGCGCGCGAAATTCGCGGAATGCTGTCCATCGCAATCGCGGAAGCACCGCGACTTTTGAGAGCATCGAGCAAATCGCCGTTGCGCGCAGGCCACAGCAAACAGATCAGAGTCGCGCCAGTTTTAAGTTGATTGATTTCAAACGTCGACGGCGCGTTGACTTTGAAGATAATGTCGCTAGTCGCCCAAACTGCTTGCGCCGTGTCAACGATTCGGGCACCGCTTGCCTGGTAAGCTCCATCGGAAAAATGCGAACGCAGACCGCAGCCCGATTGGATTTGGACTTCGTAACCAAGTTTGCGCAGACGACTGACGGACGCGGGCGTCGCCGCGACTCGCGATTCTTGTTCCGACGATTCGGCGACCACGCCCACAATCATGAAAGTCTTCCAAACCTGTTTTCGAGCTACGTCAGACCTATCCATAGGCCCCACCGACCGTTTTCAAGAGCCGCGTCATTTGGCGCGGATGTCATTTTTTGAACAGCGAATTTAAGCCGGATTCCCCGATTGGACAAGCTGCCTGCCGGGTTTCCACCTTGCGATCCTTGCCGATCCGCGCTACGAAAATCAGACCGCTTCTCTAAACCGTCGAGTTTGATTGAATTGTGGTTGTATTCGGCACAAGCTTGAAGTGCGGAATGTGCGTCCTTCCCACTTCGGACGGTGCGACGGTGGTCGGATGGGGCGCGATTTTGAAGTGTGGTTGGCTGACACTCGTCTGAACCAAGTGCGGCATCCACAGCGCTTTTTCGACCAACTCCAGTAAGACTTTAAAATCAAATGGCTTGCGAAGGTGATATAGCGCGCCGCTGGCGTTGCTCTTGCGGATGACGTCCGGTTGTTGGCAGGACGACGAAAACATCACGGGCACGTCGTCGCGTTCAGGAATCTGGCGAATTTCTTCGGTGATCGCAGACCCGTCGACACCTCCGATATCGAGATCGCAAACGACGAGGTCCAAACCGATTTCGCGCGCGGCTTTTATCGCCGCATCGCGCGATGATGCGCAATGAACTTCGTAATCGGCACAATGCAAGACTGCCGCAGTTGCAGTGAGCGAAATCGGATCGGCGTCGATGACGAGGATGATGGGACGGCTACGTCTGTTCATGGACCGACTCTCGGAAACGGAAATCGTTTTGCCAATCCATTAGCATCTTTTGGGCGGAACTCCTACCCGCAGACGTTATCGATTCCCCAGCCGGAAAACTCTTCCAGAATTTCCAAGCGTCGGATAAGCGGAAGATTGGGAATAATCCCAACCATTTACCACGCTGACCGCGATGAAATAATCGATTTGATCAAGGCAACACGATCTCGGTTGTCCAACGACTCGACGGCGATCGTTTTTCACGTTGACCACCTCCGGCGAATTCAACCGCACGAGTCGAGTCCTCCGCCGCATAGTCAACGAAGATGCAAGCGATCAACTGCTGATCGCGAGAAATGCCAAGCTTGTCGAATGCAAGTTGGCTCTTGAGCAGCCCTCCGCTGGACCAATACGTATTCATCCCACCAGCGTCCAACAGCAGTAGCAAGTTCTGAACGAACGCAGCGGTGGCGGCGAGGTGTTCTTCGTTGACGTTCACGAGCTTCGCGGGGTCTTCACCTGCGGCTGCTTTCTGGGGAATCCAGGTCACCAGAACGACGCAACCACAAGCTGTCAGCAGCGCGGGCATCTTGTTGCCCGGCTTCATGTCGGTAAACCACGCCGAGAGTTGCCGCGAAATATATTTACAGCTCGAATGCCGTAGCAAACACACCCGCCACGGTTCCGCGATTTCATCGACATGACGATCGAAGTGAAACGGTGCCCAGCCCGCGTCGTCAATACTTTGGCGAACCAGCGAGTCGCCGTGGGTTAATGTTTCGTCATCGATCGCGGGGGGCTGCTCGAGTGAGCCCAAAACTTTCGAAGTTTTCCGCCTCCGAATGACCGTGCGGACGGCTTGATACAAAGAGTCGTTTGGAATTTGATTGGACATGAAACGAAATCCTCGATTGCCTTTGACGGATTGACTTGCTCGTACTCGGACGTTCGTTGGCAAGTTAACAATCACGTGGGACTTTGGCAATCAACAGCAGGCGGCTACTTACTACTCCACTGGAGCGCTGTTACGATTTGTGATGAAATGGTTAGCTCAATTTTTCCGCTAACGACCAATATCGTAGGTCTGTCATAACGCTGGTTGGAGTTCGCCGATGAAATTTTCACATTCTATTTTTTTGCTTGCAGCATTTGCCATGAGTACAGTCGCTAGGGGTCAAACGTCCGAATCGCCAGCCACGAAGTTCGCGGAAATCGAAGGAATCACCGAATTTCGGCTTGAGAATGGCTGCCGCGTGCTGTTGTTCCCGGATCAATCGAAGCCTGAAATCACGGTGAACATGACGATTTTTGTCGGCTCGCGGCATGAAGGCTATGGCGAAACCGGCATGGCACATTTGCTCGAACATTTAATGTTCAAGGGAACCCCCACGAATCGAGACATTCCCAAGGCCATGAAGGACCGCGGCGCGACAAACTTCAATGGAACGACTTGGTACGATCGAACCAACTATTACGAAACGCTTCCAGCCAGCGATGAAAATCTGGATTGGGCGATTGGTTTGGAAGCGGATCGGCTGGTCAACAGTTTTATTAGCGGCGACGACTTGGCCTCGGAAATGACGGTCGTCCGAAATGAATTCGAACGTGGTGAAAACAGTCCGCGCCGGATTCTATCGCAGCGGATCATGTCGAACGCCTTTGATTGGCATAACTACGGCAAGTCGACGATCGGCAACCGCGCCGACATCGAACGCGTGCCGATCAACAGCTTGAAGAATTTTTACAAAAAATATTATCGCGTCGACAACATCATGCTCGTCGTCGCGGGCCGATTCGATCCGGCCAAGACACTGGCTCAAATCGAGAAACATTTCGGCGAAATTGAAGCTCCTAAAACAGTCCTCGAGCCGACGTACACCGAGGAACCCGTTCAAGACGGCGAGCGCGTCGTCTACCTCCGCCGCGTTGGCGACGTAAGCATGGTTGGAGTTGGCTATCACATTCCGGCGGCCGCCCATCCCGATAGCGCCGCGCTCGAAGTTCTCGATCAGATCTTGGGTATGAGGCCCAGCGGTCGTTTGTACAAAAAATTAGTCGAAACAAAGCTTGCATCAAGCGCAACGGCGAGTTCCGACGCGGGTCATGACCCAGGAATGCTACTCTGCTTTGCTGAAGTTCCGACCGAAGGTGACGTCGACAAGACCAAAGACGCTCTGCTGACCACCATCGAGGAAGTTGGCAGCGGCGAAGTGTCAGAGGAAGAAGTCAATCGCGGCGTTGCGGAATTGCTAAAACGCCGCGAAGACTTGTCCGCCAACACATCGCAATTGGCGATTGAACTCAGCGAATGGGCGGCGTACGGCGATTGGCGACTGTTCTTCATACATCGCGATCGTTTAGAAAAGGTTTCTTCATCCGACGTCCGGCGCGTCGCACACGATTATCTGATGGCCAGTAATCGAACCGTTGGCGTGTTCATTCCCACCAAGGACCCGGTCCGTTCGCGGATTCCGGAAAAACCGTCCATCGAGAAAATGGTGGCTGGCTACAAGGGTAGGGCCAAAGTCGCTGAAGGCGAAGTCTTCGATACCGATCCGGACGTCGTCGAAAAACGAATCGCGCGCGGTCAATTGAAAAGCGGATTGAAGTACGCATTCCTACCGAAAAAAACCAAAGGCGAAAAAGTCATCTTCTCGCTCAATCTCCGCTTCGGTGACGAAAAAGGACTAGTCCAAGGCCGATTCAATGACGCATGCGATCACATCGCTGATCTAATGGTTCGCGGCACGCGGGAACTTTCGTATCAAAAAATCCAAGACCGTTTTCGAGACCTTAAGACGAATTTGGGTCAATCAAGCTCGACCGGCGAAGCATCGTTTCGCTTGGAGAGCCGACGAGAAAACCTCGTTGACGCGCTGGACGTTTTGCGGCAAATTCTCCGCGAACCGACTTTGCCTGCGGCAGAATTCGAGATCATTCGCAATCAGTCGTTGACCCGACGAGAAACTCAAAAGTCTGACCCCCAGGCTCTCGGCATGGAGAACTTGCTCCGTCGGTTGATGCCTTATCCCAAAGGCGACGTGCGCTACGTTGCGACAAACGAGGAACAGATCGAACAGTTGAAAGCATTGACTGCCGAGGATTTCACGCAGCTTTATCAGCAATTTTTCAACGGTCAACACGGCGAACTCGTCGTGGTCGGTGACTTTGATCCTGCAGTGGTCTTGCCGATCCTCGAAAGGACTTTTGCGGATTGGCAATCCCCCAGCCCCTACCAACACATCGACGCGTCCGCTCGAACAACGATCAAATCGGAAAGCGTCGTGGTTGAGACGCCTGACAAACCAAACGCCGTTTTTCTTTCGGGAGTGACACTTCCGATTCGAGACGACAACCCGGAATTCGAAGCCATGTTCGTTGGCAATAACATCTTGGGCGGTGGTGCATTGTCGAATCGTTTGGCCACTCGAGTTCGCCAAAAGGAAGGTTTGTCCTATGGCGTCGGATCGCAATTTAGCGCCGAGCCATTGGACCAACGTGCGATGTTCATGACATTTGCCATTATGAATCCAACCAACCGCGATCGCGTGCAGACTGCGGTCGATGACGAGTTCAGCCGTATCCTCGAAAGCGGCGTGACGGGCGAGGAACTGGACAATGCTAAAACAGGCTTGATCGAACAGATGCGTTCCGGCCGCGGCCAAGATAGTGCATTGGCCAGCATCCTGCAAAAGCAATTATTGACTGGTCGCACCATGGAATTCGTCAAAGCCCGCGAGGCGCGAATTCAAGGCTTGACCAAAGACATGGTCGATCAAGCCATTCGCAAAATGGTCGATCAAAAACAAATGGTTACAGTGACGGCCGGCGACTTTAAAGGCAAAAAACAAGCCGAAAAAACCGACGCCAAGACCGAAGCTGGTTCAAAATAGCTCTGCGAGAACATGAGCAATAACCTACTCAATAAAATCAGGGACGGGCGAACGGACTTGGTGTTCGAATACGTTGCCGGAGGATCATCGGCCACTTCGAATGATGAAAACGGTGTGTCGCTCATTCAATGGTGTGCGTATTACGGCGACGTGAGCGCGATCAAGTTCCTATTGGCAAATGGAGAGACGTTGCGGTCGCTGGGAATCAATCTAGAGCTCAACGCGGCGGCCTTTCACGGACATTGGCGGCTTTGCCAGTTTTTAGTCGAGCAGGGTGCTGACGTGAATAAACCGCTGCCGGATACCGCAGAAACACCCTTGCACGCCGCATTATGCACAACGAATCGGCTTGCGCACGACCTCGTCATAAAAGTGCTCCTCAGTAACGGGGCGAACGCCAATTGGGTTACGAAGCCATCGGTTGAAACGGGTTGCTTCATGCGCGACTGCCGAACGAAAGCGGAAACGCCTCTTCACCGCGCTGCGGCCTTTGGCACCGAAGAAACAATCCAGATGCTGTTGGATGCGGGCGCCAACATTGAAGCGAAAGACATGAACGGAGATTCGCCGCTCGCTTGGGCAAGTTGGTACTTACGTCCCGATTCAATTCTCCGAAAGCTCCATTACGGCAAGTTCGAAATCCATGCGAATAGGAGCACGATGGCTGCGTATTTGCTTGGAAAGCCCCATGTTTAAAAGGCTTATCGGCCCGTAATACAATCACCGCTAAGGCATTTCAAAACGCGAGTCACTTCTATTTTCGGACCTTCTTTCTTAACGGCACTTTTTTCGCGGGCTTAGATTTTTTAACAAGTTTTTGTGTCGTCGCTACCGCCTTGGGTTTGGACGTTGCTGCTTTCGATGGTTTCTTCTTGATCCTCTGCGACTTTAGTAATGTTTCATATTGTTCGATGTACTTGCGCGCGGGTACCCGGGCGATTGTTTCCGCGATCACGTCGAGCGCCAAATCCTCCAGACGTTTGAAACGAACGCAGCATTTTCCCATGTCGAGTTTCTTACCAGTCTTGGCCCATTGCGCGCGAAACCAATCCTCCTCCTGTTCTCCGCCGTAGCAATACATCAAATACAACGACATGTAATTTTTCTGCGACGCCAAGCCGGCGAATGGAAGCGGCTGTTTCGGATCACAGTGATAGCCATTTGGATAGATTTTGTGCGGCACGAAGTAGCCGATCACGCCGTACTGAATTCCTTCTTCGTAGACTTTGTCAAGATTGGCCAGGATAATTTTGCGAACGACTTCAATCGCAGCGCGGCGATCTGCCGGCAGTTCGCTCAAATATTGCTTTACTGTTGTTGCTTTACTTTGCATGGCTTGTGTTCCCCTTGGGCGAGCGGCAAATGAAAAATTACAATTCTAACTCGACGCGTTAGTTTTGATGCTGCGATTTTCGTCGAGGTGCGGAACAAAGTTGGATTTCCTAAGTCTATTACTTTTGCTTGGGAGAAATTCCATCGCGATTAGGCGGGGCAAGGAAATCCGGTCCTCGACCGCGTGGTCCTCGGCGACGAAAACTGTCGTCGGGAGTTCCTTTGAATCGCCTTGAAATGAACGGAAATTGCTCGGTAATGACGTAGTGGTAGATGCCGTCGCTAAACTCCGGCGTTGCGGAAAAACGGCCGTTGCATTCGTCCAAGTCTCCCGAGCCTGCAACGTATTCGAAATCTTGATTGAAGGTTCCATCGTATTCGCCGCCGGGGCCCTCATCACCATCCGGCCGCTGGCCTTTTTTTAACTGATAACTGGAACGGAGTTTAGCGAGCGGACTTTGGGCGTCTTTCGCATCCGCGTGGCCAAC
Source organism: Planctomycetota bacterium (assembly GCA_031376585.1). GTDB lineage: Bacteria > Planctomycetota > Planctomycetia > Pirellulales > Pirellulaceae > JANMEB01. Next base: position 9,685 of record JANMEB010000348.1, read on the forward strand.
TTGATTGTAAATGGGAAAGCCGTCGGCGGCGTATCCGACCAGTGTTATTTGGTCGGCTTTGCCGAGCTTCAAAATTAACGCCAGCGGCAAGCCGTGATAATGGTACGCTCCGTTCGGTTGCACATGCGCGTTCGACTCATCGAGCCCTAAATTGATCTTGCCGCTCAACGCATCATAGCGCCATTCTGGATCGTTTCGCCATAGCTCTGCGGTTCCGGGATCGAACGGAATTCCATTCAATGCGATTCCAAACAGCACTCCGCCCGCATCAATCGGCTTGTCGGCCATCTTGGGTTTAAGCGGAACCCGAAATTGATATCTCTGGACCGAAATCGTGTTCGGGTTGCCTCGATTGGGAAACTCGCCGTGCTCGTGGTCCGGCATGCCGTTGGATTCAAAAAAACGAAACCCATCTTTCTCGGTGATTTTCACCACGTTATGGGCTAGCGTCGTTGAGTCACGTTCACCGCGTGGTCGCTCTGGCCCGCGTCCCATCGGCCCTCGCGCGAAATCCTCGGCGAACGATTGCAACTCTTCCCGACTCAGCTTTCCGTCGCCGTCTCCGTCGAAGCTCATTGCATGTTCTACAAATCGCTTTGGATCCGGCGGCGGTGGTGGCCGGTCACCTTGTCCCGGTTGACCGTGGGCGCTGGCAACGGAAATCAATACCAACATCGCCGCTGAGGAACCGCTGAACCTAGAACTGTTTGGTCGATACATGTTGAATGCTTTCGTCAGATCAAAAATCCCAAAAAGGGTTCCATATTGTCGCGGCTCGCTCAAGATTAGAGCGGATTCGAGCGGACTTTGAAGGGCCACGTGCAGTTTGCAAAGCCTTTAGAATTACTCACTTGGGCTGTCGAATTGTTAAGATAAATCGCCTTTATAGCGTATAGGTGACTCTACGTTTTCCCACGGGAAAGACTTGGCGGCTTGGAAGTTTTGCGGTCGAATATTTTTGCCAGAGGAGAACACGCATTCCATCTCAATCAAAAGGCGTTCGCGCCAAGACGATGTCGGTGCGAGCAAAGGGTCCGCGTATGGAAGAGGTCCAGGCGGCGCTCGTTTGGCTAAATCGCAAGAGCACCCTACACGACCGAAAAAACTTGGCGCGGTTCGGCATTGGCGCGAGCAAGGCATTCGGTGTTTCGATGGCCAACTTGAAGGTATTGGCCAAGCAACTGGGGCGGAATCATGAACTCGCGGCTGCGCTTTGGCAGACGGGCTGGTACGAGGCTCGCATGTTGGCTTCATTGATCGACGACCCGGCGCGCGTGACGCCCGCGCAAATGGACCGCTGGTGCCGAGATTTCGACAATTGGGGAATCTGTGACACTGTTTGCTTTGCTCTGTTCGATCGGACGCCGCACGCTTGGCACAAAATCACGCAGTGGTCACGGCGAAGCGACGAGTTTGTAAAACGCGCGGCGTTCGCGCTTCTATGGGGGCTCACTGTGCATGACAAACAGTCTGGCGACGAGCCGTTTATCGAGAGCCTGAGCTTAATCGAGCAAGCGGCTACGGACGAACGGCACTACGTCAAAAAAGCCGTGAACATGGCTCTGCGTTCCATTGGCAAACGGAATCGTTTGCTTAACACCGCCGCAGTCGCTGTTGCAAAACGCCTCTCCACCTCACCAAGCGCCGCCGCGCAATGGGTCGGAAAAGATGCCCTCCGAGAGCTCAACAGTCTGTCGGTACGGAAGCGACTCGCGGCGCGAGGATGAATTGCAAGCAATCCTCGCCGACAAACTACCGTGCGACACTGTCACCCAAGCCTTTTTTCCTTTTCCTAAGTCGATCCACTGTCTACTTTTTTCGAGGAACACCATTTCATAATTCAAAAGCTCGTACGGTCGTACCAAACGAAAAAAGAGCCCTTGATCGGATTGGATCGAAGGGCTCTTGGATTTCAAGTGGAGCTGATGGGGGTCGAACCCACGACCTCTTGCATGCCATGCAAGCGCTCTCCCAATTGAGCTACAGCCCCGTGCGTCTGCGGCGAGCGAGGGCATTAGAAAACTTGTCCGAATGCCAATAAATCGCCTGCAAATCTGCTTGAAAACTAGCAGCGACGGCGGAACGTGTCAAGAGTTCGAATGCGGATGAACGAGGCTGCTTGCATTAAATTGGGCCCCGTTTATTCAAGACAACGGAATCTGAAAATGGTTCGGCGGTTCGCGCAATGGGCCAACCAGCGACTCGGTCGTTACAAACTCTTTGCGCGGCAAGCGGCGGTTCGCGGAGTCCATTGGGCTAGATTGCTTTAAGATGAAGTCGCGTCAATTTAACCATCGACCTTTCAACTTAATTTTTTTTTAGCGTCCCAAAAAGGAGCCCCTCATGAACCGTTCATCGACTGCGATTTGTTTGACCCTTTTACTGTGTGCGAACCTCGCGACCGTAACGGCCGCGCGATCCGACGAGCAAGAACCTACCAGCACCGCCGGAAAGGTGACGCGAGTAACTCTTTATCGCGGCCAAGCCCTCATCACTCGCGCGATTAGCTTGAGCGGCGCACCTGGAAGCCGGGAGCTTATTGTCACCGACTTGCCACCCAACATCGTCGATGGAAGCTTATTCGCCGAAGCCCCCGACAAGATCGAAGTCCGCGCTGTCCGTTTGCGGCAACGCGCCGTGGGCGAAGAGCCGCGCGAAGAAGTCCGCAAGCTTGACGAGCAAATCCTTTCGACTAGCGAAGCCATTGCCCTCAATCAAAAGATACAAGAATTGACCGGGCGTAAAATTCAGTATTTGGATCAGATGGATGCGTTTGTCGCACCGACGTCACAAGTCGAGCTTTCCAAGGGAGTGCTCAACGCCGACACGCTTCATCAATTGACGAAATTTTCGTTTGAGCAGCGAACCGCCATTGCCGAAGAACAAATTAACTTGGCGACTGAACAACGCCAGCTCACCGAAAAACTACAACTGCTGGAGCGCCAGAAAGCCGAACTGACGAGCGGCTCGCAAAAAACGGTCAACGAAGCGGTTTTATTTGTGGAAAAGCAAGCCGACGGGGATCAGGTTGTCGAGCTGAATTACTTGGTTAACGGTTGCGGCTGGTCGCCGACCTACACGATTCGCGCAGGCGTAGAAAGTGCCAAGGTCGAAGTCGAATACAACGCTTTGATTCAGCAGATCACGGGTGAAAATTGGTCATCGGTGAAGTTGACTTTGTCGACCGCATCGCCGACTCTTTCTGCAGCCGGTCCCAGCCTGGCACCATTCTACGTTTCGTTGGTACCAGGTGAGGCCGCCCAACAAGTCGTCAGCGATTTAATTTCCGGCAACAGTCAAATCTCACAGCAATATCGAATCGGTAAGATGGCCCAAAACGAAGCCCAATTGCAACTGGGAAACGTCGTCGCGTTCAAAGATAAAACGCGATTTAATTGGGCCATGAACCGAGCGGCAGGCGATATCCAAGGGATTGAACTGGCATGTGCGAGCGATGTCGTCGCCTCGGTTGTCTCTGAATCCGGTGCCGACGAAGGTCCAAGTTTGAGTTACTTGCTTCCCAACGTGGTGAGCCTTGCAAGTCGCAACGAGCAACAGATGGTGCGAATCTTGAAGCGTGATTTGTCAAGCAGCTTTTATCACATGGCCACTCCGGTGTTGAGCACTTACGTCTTTCGCGAAGCGGAGATCCGCAACGAAAGCGACATTGATCTGCTGGGCGGCCCTGTTACGGTCTACATTGAAAGTCGGTTCGTCGGCCGCGCGGAAATTCCAACCGTGGCTCAAGGCGAATCGTTCGTCGTCGGCTTTGGCGCGGACGCGCAACTGCGAACCCACCGCGAAATGGTTGAGAAAACCGACGACGTTCAAGGTGGCAACAAGGAAATGAAAATGCGATACCGCGTGACGGTCGAAAACTACAAGAATCAACCGGTTCAGGTTCGCTTGTACGACCGACTGCCATACTCCAGTCGTGCCAGTGATGTGCGGATTTCGATCGACGAACCCAAAGTGGCATTGAGCGCCGACCCCGCGTACTTGAGATCGGAACGAACAAAAGGCATTTTGCGTTGGGACGTGGAAGTTCCCGCAGAAGCAACCGGCGAGAAAGCTTACGAAATGGGCTATAGCTTCAAGGTCGACTATGACCGCAATTTTGCGCTGAACACCAGCGCCGATCAGCCGACTTTGTTGGATGAGTTCGAGCAAATGGAGCGAAACCGCATGAAGCGATAACGCAAAAAACGATTGGCGGGTACAATGATTTGGACGCGGTTGCGGATCGACAACAATGGATCCGCGCTGCGTCCATTTTTTTGGTTCAAGCTACGAAGTTAAGCAAACACGTCCATCGTTGCGCATTGCGCTTCGAATTGCAAATCGCTCCCATGCCCGTTCCTCAAGTCGCTATTATCGGTCGCCCCAACGTCGGCAAGTCCAGCTTGTTCAACTGGCTTGTGGGGCGGCGTATGGCCATTGTCGATTCGGTTGCTGGAATTACGCGCGATCGAATGATTCACTTGCTCGAACATACGGGGCGCTATTTCGAAATTGTCGACACGGGCGGCATCGGATTTAATGATGTCGACCAGCTAGATGCTGAAATCATGGAGCAAATTCAGCACGCCATCGACGAAGCCAGCGTCCTGTTGCTGTTGGTTGATATTCGGGCGGGGCTAACCGGGATGGACCGCCAAATCGCCGACCAACTGCGGACGACCAACAAGCCGATCTTGCTGCTTGCCAACAAAGCCGATCACGAGAGGCTCGATGCTGAGGCAAGTGAATTCTATCCGCTGGGCTTGGGGCATCCGCTTTGCGTAAGCGCTCAAAACTTCCGAGGCAAAGACGAATTGTTGAGCGCAATCGTCGAAAAGTTGCCGCTGGAAGGAGCCGAACCCATTGCGGATCCGGTGATGAAAATCGCAATCGTCGGCCGACGCAATGTGGGCAAAAGCACGTTCGTCAACACGTTGACCGATTCCAATCGAATGATCGTGTCCAATGTCGCTGGAACCACCCGCGACAGCGTCGACGTTCGATTCGAGCTGGATGGGCAAACGTATGTCGCAATCGACACTCCAGGATTACGCAAACGCAAAAGCGTCCGCACGGACGTCGAGTTTTATAGCCTTCATCGCGCACAGCGCACGATCCGATATGCCGATGTCGTACTCATGTTCTTTGACGCCAGCTCGCGTGTCAGCGCCGTCGATCAACAATTGTGCGGTTACATTCAAACGCACTTCAAACCGTGCATGTTGGTCGTGAACAAATGGGATTTGATGGCCCCTCACATGCCGACAGAACAATGGTCGGAATACCTGCGCGAACAGTTTCCCGAATTGGCTTTTGCGCCGATTGGCTTTATTTCGGCGACGGACGGCCGGAACATCAAGCGGTTGCTGCAACATGCCCAGATGTTGTTCAAACAATCGCAGCAACGAGTCGCCACTCCGGACTTGAATCGCTTGATTCACGACGCGCTGGAAACGAATCCTCCACCGGTCAGTACCTCGCGGCGTGGCAAGATTTATTACGCGACGCAGATTAATACCGGCCCACCGACGATCGTGATGAAGTGCAATGATCCGGACGCATTTTCGGCGAATTATCGGCGGTATCTGCAAGGTGTTTTGCATGATTCGTTGAGTTTTGGCGAAGTCCCGATACGGGTCTTCTTCGAGCGGAGTGGCGAGGAATCTGCGGTCGCGGTCCGCGAGTCCCGTAAATCCGACGGAGCGGTTGATTAAATTTTGCGTCAGGGCTTGCGAGCGGAACGCTGCTTTGCTGAAATGCCTCTTGTTGTGGCGGTTTTTCTTTACGAAAAAAGGCAAATCTGATGATTGTCGGCGTTCCCAAAGAGATCAAACGTGACGAGTATCGAGTCGCGATGCTACCGGTCGGTGTCTCCGAATTGCGGGCGCGCGGCCACGAAGTTCTGGTCGAGACCAGCGCGGGCACCGGTTCGGGAATTTCCGATGATTCGTACTCGACTGAAGGCGCTACGATCGTCCGCAACGCCGCCGAAATTTTTGGCCGCGCGGACATGATCATCAAGGTCAAAGAGCCGCAGCCGCAAGAATATTCGTTGATCCGGCGCGGACAAATTCTGTTCACCTATTTTCACTTTGCTGCCGACCGCGAACTCACCGAAGCAATGGTCAAATCGGGTGCGACGTGTATCGCCTACGAAACGCTGACCGACGGCAAAGGTGGCTTGCCGCTGCTTACCCCGATGAGCGAAGTTGCCGGGCGGATGAGCGTTCAAGAAGGAGCGCGGTTTCTCGAACGTCCGCAATTGGGGCGCGGGATATTGCTGGGCGGAGTTCCGGGCGTCGCTCCGGCTCACATCACGATTATCGGCGGCGGTATCGTTGGTACCAACGCCGCCAAGATCGCGGCCGGTTTTCGCGCGGAAGTTTCCATTCTGGATATCAATATGGATCGGCTGCGTTATCTCGACGACGTCATGCCCGCTAATGTGAATGTCTTGTTTAGCGATCGACACGTTATTCAACAGGAGCTTCAAAAAGCCGACCTGTTGATTGGCGCCGTGTTGATTCCGGGCGCGAAGGCTCCTCGGCTGGTGACTCGCAAAGACTTGAAGTTGATGAAACCTGGCAGCGTGATCGTGGACGTCGCCGTCGACCAAGGTGGCTGCGTCGAGACGACGCGACCAACTTCCCATTCCGATCCGGTTTTCGTCGAGGAGGAGGTCGTCCATTATTGCGTCACGAACATGCCCGGAGCCGTGGGCCGCACCAGTACTTTCGCGTTGTGCAATGTGACGTTGCCGTGGGCCATGATTATCGCGAGCGAGGGCGCTGTGGAATCTGCTCGCAAGCGCCAACCGCTACGCGACGCAGTTAATATCCACGACGGCAAGATCACGAATCAGCCGGTAGCAGAAACTTTTAATCTCAAATTCCAACCCATGTTTTAAGATTGTCTCTCCCTCAAGCCTGTAGCCTCACGCCTCAATCCTCTCGCGGGCAGTGCGTCCTGGAAACAGATGCGTTAGAATGGCAAAGCTCATTTAACGCGGGAGAAAAAGGACTATGAGTTCGACAGCCAAAGTTGCCATTTTGATGGGGAGCGACAGCGACTGGCCCAAGATCAATGCTGCCGCCAAAGCACTTGATGAATTCGGTGTGGGATACGAAATCCGCGTGATGAGCGCTCATCGCACGCCTGATCTAGTCGCCGAATTCGCGGGCTCGGCCGCGTCGCGCGGAATTCAAGTCTTTATCGCGGCCGCAGGTGGTGCCGCTCATTTGGCTGGCGTGGTTGCGGCGCACACGATATTGCCAGTCATCGGATTGCCAGTCCCAACCGAAGAGTTAGGCGGGCTCGACTCGCTTCTATCGACGGTACAAATGCCGGGCGATGTTCCAGTCGCCAGCATGGGTGTCAGCGCGGGGGGTCCGCGAAACGCAGGACTATTTGCCGTGCAAATTTTGGGCATTGCGGATGAAAAACTGAGGGTGAAATTCGCCGACTTCAAACGACAATTGGTGGACAAAGTGGTTGCGAAGGACAATGCATTGCAAAAATCATTGGCTGCGACAACGGGTAAGTCATAACAATTTGGCAGAGTCGTTCCATGGCCCATTCCGACACAAGTACTGAGTCCCTCGAAACGGTTCGTTGGCTGGGCGGTACCGATGGCGTCTTGGAGCTAATCGATCAAACATTGTTGCCGATCGAACTGCGTCGAATTCAACTTCGTGGTGTCGAGTCCGTTTGGGAAGCCATCAAAACACTGCGCGTGCGCGGCGCTCCGGCAATCGGCATTGCCGCGACCTATGGCCTGGTTTTGGGGCTACAAGACGCCACGACGCTCGGTCGCGTGGAGTTTCTGCGGCGTGTCGACGACGCTACAGCGTATCTTGCTTCTAGCCGCCCCACAGCCGTGAATCTATTTTGGGCTCTCGATCGGATGAAGCAAACCGCAGTCCGTTCCGAACCATCTCTCAGCGGCGCCGAATTGCTTGAACTCCTGCTGCAACACGCAAGGGACTTGCACGAACAAGATCGGCGAATGTGCCACGAAATCGGCGAACATGGCGCTCAACTTTTTTTGGATCGGGGTTACACGAGGCTGCTTACTCATTGCAACGCAGGCGGCTTGGCGACTGCCGAATACGGAACGGCGCTCAGTGTGATATTCACGATGCAAGACATGGGAACATCGCCGCATGTTTTTGTGGATGAAACGCGCCCCCTGCTGCAAGGCGCCCGGCTCACGACTTGGGAATTGGCCCATCGTAAGATTGAAACAACGCTCATTTGCGATTCGATGGCCGGACATGTGATGCACATGGGATTGGTCGATGCGGTGATCACAGGTGCGGATCGGATCGCCGCCAACGGCGACACTGCAAACAAGATCGGAACGTATTCCCTGGCCGTCTTGGCGCGAGCGCACGGCATTCCGTTTTTTATCGCAGCGCCGCAATCGACTTTTGATTTGTCGATTGACAGCGGAGAGGAAATTCCCATCGAACAACGCCACGCCGAGGAGATTACCCACGCGTTCGGTCGGCGGATGGCGGCCGAAGGAATCACCGTTTACAACCCCGCGTTTGACGTCACTCCGGCCGACTATATCGAAGCAATCATCACCGATCGCGGGATCATTCGCCCCGTTACGGCGAAGAACATCGTGCACGTTATTGGCGTTGTCTAACGTCAAAACAGTTCCATAGAACGAATTTGAATAACCATTTGGCAAACCTTTGTTGAGGAGAATGAAATGATTCGCGGTACCGTTTTGATTTATGCATTGGCTTGGGCAGTTGGCCAGTCCAGCTATACGAATTGTTTGGCGCAGGAGAAACCGTCCATCGTCGGCATCAGCGTCGCAAGAAAAAACCCGGCCAACGAGTTCGGGCAGTCGCTCGTTCCTGGCCTTCAAGCTGGAACACAAATTTACTTGCGAATTGGCCTTGCGGGGAAGACAATCCTTAAAATCGATGGCGAGGCAACCAAGATCAAAATCGTTGACTCGTCGAACCAAGCGATGACCATGAGCGAGGATGCGAATTTCTCGTTTTTTTCCTCGATCTCCGATGATCGCCACTCGGTTATTGTGCCAATCCAAAGCTCTGACATTCCTTCGACTAGTGCTACGTCACTCTCCGTTACCGGCGAAGTCACTTGTAGCTGCGGAGCTGAACCGAAAACCGAAACGGTTGCCGTCAAGCTCGTGGCCGAGGGAGAAGTAAAACTCGGTCCGCTCACCGCGAAAATTACGGAAGTCAGCGATGGATTCGAGCCGGAGAGCAAACGCGTCAATCTGGAGAGCAAGACCTCTTTTGATCAAATCGAAGGCTTGGTGTTCGTCGATGACAAAGGCAAGGAAGTCGAGACAAGCGGAGCAGGCGGCGGAAGCGGCAGCTTTGGCGGCGACACGACTTATTCCAAGAGCTTCGAATTCAAAGCAGCCCCTGAAAAAATTGCCAAAGCGAAAATCACGTATTTCCAAAAAATCGAAGCCGTCAAAGTCCCCGTCGATTTAAAATTCGGCTTCGATTTGGGAAAGTAATCGTTTACTGGAATACCTCGCGTTAGATGTCGAGCTAGTGCGTCTTCAAGCCTTAGAATTGGGGTTGTGTGCCACTGGCTCTGCCAGTGTCTTTCGGGAACGCAAGTCACAACGGCGCACTGGCATAGCCAGTGGCACCCAAAGTTTTAGGTTTGACAAAGCACTACTAGCCGCCGATTGCCGATTTAATGACCGGCTGTTGTTCAACTGGTGCGTTGACGCCGATTGCCGTCTCAATCGACATGATTCCAGCCTTGAGCGAATTACGTAGCCGCTCATCGTTGGTCTCCGGCTTTTTGGGTTCCAGAAGCGCTGATGCTGAAGTCGTGTTGACTGGAGTTTTTATTGGAGCCAAGTCCGTTTGTTCCATGACTTTGTCTAGTGCTGCAACCATTTGTTCAATGACTTTCGTTGTTGCTGGATCGGCAGCGGCCAACTTTTTCAAATTTTCAGGTTGCTTTACTTCGTTCCTGCGCTTTGGAGCAAGCCCATCGAGCGCACGCCGGGAAATGAAAACGATGTACTTCGAGCGCTGACGAGCGTCGTTGATTTTGTAGTTAGGGACTTTGACTGAGTTGTCGGCATGACTAGTCGATTGAGTGGCGGCCTCGGATTTTGCTTGGCTCTTTCCGCCCGCAGCGCCAGATCCTGACGCGGCACCTGATTCGTCGCTAGCCGCGGCACTTTGATTGGTCTCGGACGTAGCATTAGCGCGCTTATTAATCATGCGGTTGTCTTTGATGCCGGCGATGTAGTTGTCGATCTCTTGGATATCGGCTTTGAGATACCGACTCACAATACTGCCAATGGACTTGACCGCGTTGGCAACGTTAGCTTGTTCGGCGGACGTGAAAACCATATTGCCATACGCTTCGACGGCGTCTGCGGCGAGCAACAAAGGTGTCGTTGGGTCGTCGAGTATTTTGCGCAGTGCGACGACAGCTTTGCCATCGGTTCCGGGCGTGCGAAATGCTCCAAGTATTTGGACTGCTTGCCGGCGAATCCAATACTGCTCATCCGACAAGGAATTAGATTCGGTGGGAGCAGTCGAATCGATTAATGAAACCGCCAAATCAACGCATTGTTGCCGTAACGCGTTGTCCATTGCTGGTGACTGCATTTGTCCATCGATCGTCGCATGCCGCAGAATTCCGGATAGGGCCCCGATCTTGAGATAGTTCGGAGTATCCGCCGTATTCGCGGCGTTGACCAGAATTTTCAGCGCCGTCTCCATAGGTAGCGCAGGTTCAATGTTTCGGCTACCCTCGCGACGATTCAGATCTCCGATGATCAAAATTGCGTTCAATCGGACGGCTGGATGGTAACCGCCATCAGCGGCTATTTTAGAGAAGTACGGAATCGTCAATTCTTCAGTTAAATGTTTACGAACAGGCGAATCGTTTGCCACGTCCTGAATTGTTTTGAGAAGTTCATCGCGCCGGGTTCCCAGTTTGGACAACGAGTCATCGTCAGTTTGGGTCATCGACGGAAAACTAAGGCTGGTGAAATGGCGATCAAATTCCACTTTGGCGGTATTCAAGTCGGTCAAACCGCGCAGGACATTGTCGGCAATCTCTTGGCTCGCACCGCGAGCTGCTTTGGCCGCTTTATCCAAATTCGTGAACTCAGTTTTTTGATCCTTTTTTGATTTGTCGTACTTGGTTGGATCGGGCATTCCAAAAGCTGGATCCACCGGATCGGATTTGTAAGTGTCTTGAGCGATCGAGAAGGAAACTCGTCCGGTCGCAAGCAAAACGCACATGACCACCAACGCCAAACAGAACCGCCTACTTGCCGACATGGTTTCTCCTTGAATGATCCGATTGAGGACGTAGGGTGCCAGAATTAAGAGATTGTAGGGCCAACAGAAGTATAACGCAGGCGTTGGCGCTCGATGCGACTTTGGACGAACTGAGGCAAGCAAAAGTTCCGTTGATCGTTTTATCGAATCACTTGGCAGAAACCGTCAATATGCCCTTGATTCAGGATACTCAGTAGGATTGCCCTTTGTCAATTTTGCTTTGCAAAGCATGGCTTGACCGTCAATGGCAACCTGAATTCGCCCTGCGACAGGATAATCGCTCAAAAGTGATGCTACGACCGACGAACCCAGCCAAGTCTTCTGCGGAATTCGACCAAGCTGACTAGTGAACAAGGGTCTTGGCTAGATATAATTTGCCTAGGGCGAGCACGCTGGTGCTCGTGGGATCGCAAATCGAGCAAGATTCATGGCAACCGAAAAAATCAACGGTTTTGGCAAAGTCCTTATCGACAAGGGCATTATTAGCGTTGAGCAATACAAAGAAGCCGACGTCGTCGCGCGCGAAACTTCTTCGACCATCGCGGAGACGTTGGTCAAACTTGGACATGCAACGGGCGATGAAGTCATGGAGGCAATCGCTCGCGTCCATCGACTACGTTACGTCGATTTGAGTCGAGTCGAAATTCCCGAAAGTGTCGTCGAGCTTGTCCCAGAGTCCGTTGCGCGTGAAAACAAAGTCCTTCCGTTAGAGGAGGTCGACGGCCGACTTGTGGTACTGATGAGTGATCCGTCGGACGTGGATACGCTAGAAAAGCTACGGTTCATTCTCAATCGCGATGTTTCAATCGCTCTGGCTCCGAGAGCCAAGATCATGGAAACGATCAACCGCGTTTACGGACAGATTGAAGGTGAATCCGCTGACTCGATCTTGCAAGAATTTACCGATACCGCCATCGACTTCACCGAAACCGAAAGGGACGCTGGTGGGTCGGACGACGCCGCCGACGAAAATAGCGCCCCAATTGTTCGTTTGGTTACCTTGATGATTACTGAGGCCGTGCAGTTACGTGCGTCCGACATTCACGTTGAGCCATTCGAAGATCGCGTCCGCATCCGCTACCGAATCGATGGCGTGTTGCACGAGCGTGATCGACTCCCCAAACGACAGTTGGGTGCCATCATCTCCCGAATCAAGATTCTTGCGCGGATTGATATTGCCGAGAGACGTCGTCCTCAGGATGGACGAATCAAGATTACCGTTGGCGACAAAGAACTCGACTTGCGGGTAAGCATCATCCCAACCAGCCACGGCCAATCCGGCGTCATGCGGCTCCTCGACAAAGACAACATCAAGATTGGCGTTCGGCAGCTTGGTTTCTCCGATGAGACGTACCGTATTTTCCAAGGACTTATCCGGCGGCCAAACGGTATCATCCTCGTCACCGGACCCACCGGTTCGGGGAAGACGACCACACTGTATGCCGCCTTGAATACCTTGAACCGACCAGACCGGAAGATCATTACCGCCGAGGACCCCGTCGAATATTACTTGCCGGGGGTCAACCAAGTCGAAGTGAAACACTCGATCGGCTTGGACTTTGCGCGCATTATTCGCTCGATGTTACGTCAGGCACCGAACATCATCTTGGTTGGCGAAATGCGAGATTCAGAGACAGTTTCGATGGGTATTCAAGCAAGTTTGACTGGACACTTGGTCTTTAGTACGCTGCACACTAACGATGCGCCTAGTGCCATTACACGCATGGTCGATATGGGAGTGCCGAATTATTTGGTTGCAAGTAGCGTGGTAGCCATTGTTGCCCAGCGGCTTGTCCGAACAATCTGCCAGAAATGTCGTCGCAAATACACTCCGCCAGAAACGATTCTTCAGGAAGTCGGAATAACACCTGAGCAAGCGGAAAAGGCCAATTTCATGAAGGGTAGAGGTTGTAATAGCTGCCAAAAGACAGGATTCCGCGGGCGCATTGGGATCTACGAATTGCTTCTCGTTGATTCCAAGGTTCGCGAGATGATCTTTAGGAATGAAACTACGGCCAAGATTAGGCAATATGCAACCAAGAAAGGCATGAAAACGCTTTTCCATGACGGCATCGCCAAAGTAATGGCTGGCTACACCACCTTTGAAGAAGTGTTCCGCGTTGCAAAACGAACAGAGCAGGATTAAGTCGGCATTTTTGCCCAAATTAGCAAAATTATTGATTCGTGAAATTGCATACGCATAATTCACATCAGCTCAAACATTCCCTCGCCTCATTTGCGCCAGTTGATTTGGAACCAAAAGCACTTCCGCTGGGGTCTGACCCCGCTCACTGAGGTTTTTTCTAGGCACTTGATAAACAGCTCATCTGTATTTAGCGACTCAATTCCCTTTTTTGTCCATCGTGAATAGCTTGCGTTTTATCGACTCCGAAGTCGTCTAGGGTCAATTATGGCAACCGTACTGATCGACAAATTGCTCGAAGCTTGCGTAAAGCAAGGGGCCAGCGACATTCACATCACCGTGGGGCAGCCGCCGGTCTTTCGATTGCATGGGCGGTTGCGACGGTTGGAAACCAAAAGTCTGGAGTCGGAAGATACCGTCGCATTGATGAAGAGCGTTGCCCCCGAGCGCTGTCAGCGTGAACTGCAAGAAGTTGGTTCGTCCGATTTTGGCTTTGCGTTTGGCGACAAGGCTCGCTTCCGCGTTTCCATTTTCAAACAACGCGGCAACATCGCGATGGTTTTGCGGTTGATCCCCAACGAAATGCTCACACCCGAACAGTTGGACCTCCCCAAGGTCATCACGAAGTTGGTCATGCGTCCGCGTGGCCTGATTTTGGTTACGGGTCCAACAGGGACCGGAAAAACGACGACGCTGGCCAGCATGCTCAACAACATCAACGAGCGCGTCGACCATCACATTATCACGATCGAGGATCCGATCGAGTATTACCACCATCACAAAAAATCGACGATCAACCAGCGCGAAATCGGCGTTGATGTTCCGAAATTCTCTGAAGCGATTCGCCGAGCATTGCGCCAAGACCCGGACGTGATTCTGGTCGGTGAAATGCGAGACCTTGAAACGATGGAAGCGGCGATCACCGCAGCGGAAACGGGCCACATTGTTTTCGCGACGTTGCACACGAATAGCGCCCAAGGAACCGTCAACCGAATCATCGATGCTTTTCCGGGAAACCTTCAGGATCAAATTCGAACGCAACTTTCGACCGCGCTCTTGGGAGTCTTGGCTCAGACATTGTTACCACGCATTGGTGGCGGCCGCGTCGCAGCTTTTGAGATGCTCGTCGTCACGCCTGCCGTGGGCAACTTGATCCGCGAAAACAAGACATTTCGGATCAATTCCGCGATCCAAACCGGCGCGAAATTTGGTATGCACCTTATGGACGATCACTTGTTCACGCTGTGGGCCACCGAAAAAATCACGGTAGATGACGCGTTGGGCAGAGCCCACGAACCGGATTCGTTGGCACGTCGGATCGCCGAAGCGCGGATGCAAATGATGCAAGGCGCTTATCACCCCGACGAGGTCGCTGCCGAACAACCCCCCGCCGCAACTTCTGGTCACTAAACGCAAAACGCAACTCGCCGCTTTTTGAAATAGCGGGGATCAAAAACTATGGCACTACGTCGAATCGGTCAAATTTTTGTCGATCTTGGTTTTATTACCGACGATCAACTGGAAATGTTGGTTGAGGAGCAGAATCAACATCCAGGTCAGTTGATCGGCGCGATCGCCGAGGACATGGGGCTCATCAACGAGGAACAGTTGATCCAAGCCCTCGCCGAACAATTTCACATGCAAACGGTCGACATCGAGGGCTTTGTTCCGCCCGCAGACGCCCGCGCCCAAGTCAACGACGCGATGGCCCAGTTGTATCGCGTCATTCCGCTACAGCTTAATGATGGCGTACTCACGGTGGCAACTTGCGACCCGCAAAACCTGTCGATGCAGGACGAGTTGCGGCGATTCATCGGCCACGAAATTCGCCTTTTGATCGCCACCGAAAGCCAAATACGCAAGGCGGTCGAAAAATACTACAACGCCGATGCCGAAAGCATTGAGAAAGTCATCGAGGAGTTACGCAAAGACGAGGGCCTCAAGCGCGCCGCGTCGTTGATCGCTGCCGAAGGCCCCGTCAACTTGAGCGACATCAGCGAATTGGTCGATAGCGCGCCGGTGCGCAAGCTTCTCAATATGGTGCTTTTGCTCGCCATCAAAGATCACGCCAGCGATATTCACTTTGAACCATTCGAAGACGAATTCCGCATTCGAATCAAAGCCGACGGCGTGTTGTTCGAAATGGTTCCGCCACCACGACATTTAGCATTTGCCATCACGACGCGAATCAAAGTCATGGCGAACTTGGACATCGCCGAGCGGCGTTTGCCCCAAGACGGGCGCATCGAACTGCAAGTCGGCGGGCACCCCATCGACTTGCGCGTCAGCGTGCTTCCGACGATGTTTGGCGAAAGCGTCGTTTTGCGAGTGCTCGATCGCTCGGTCGTCTCGCTCGATCTCAACAATGTCGGCATGGACGAGCCGACCATGGAACAGTTCCGCGAAGTAATTTGGAAACCCAACGGAATCATTTTGGTCACCGGTCCCACCGGTTCCGGTAAAACGACCACCCTGTATTCAGCCTTGTCCGAACTCAACCGGATCGAAGACAAAGTCATCACGACGGAAGACCCAGTCGAATACGACATCGATGGGATTATTCAGATTCCAATCGACGCCGACATCGACGTCACGTTTGCCAAGTGCTTGCGAGCCATTCTGCGACAAGACCCCGATAAGATCTTGGTGGGTGAAATCCGCGATATCGAAACGGCCGAGATCGCCATCCAAGCTTCTTTGACCGGGCATACGGTTTTTAGCACGCTTCATACCAACGATTCAGCCAGCACCATCACTCGACTCAAGGACATGGGCGTCCCCGCGTTTTTGATCACCGCCACGGTGGAAGCCATCCTCGCCCAACGCTTGGTCCGCCGCATTTGTTTGGAATGCCGCGAAGAAACCGAACCATCCGACGAGATGCTGGCCGAGCTGCAAATCAAACGCGCGGAGTTGGGCGATCGCAAATTTTTTCGCGGTTCCGGCTGCAATTCCTGCAACAACACCGGCTACAAAGGCCGTGTCGGCCTGTTCGAGTTGATGGTGATCGACGACGAACTGCGCGACATGATCATGAACAACGAAAACGCCGACGCGCTGCGAGAAAAAGCCCAATCCAAAGGGATGGTTATGCTGCGCGACGCGGGGGTCAAATTTATTTTTCAAGGTCTCACGACGGTCGAAGAGATCGTACGCGAGACCATTTTGGAATCCTAAAACAGTTACTTTCGCCGATTAGTTCCGAGGTCGAATCATGCCAACATTTCAATTCATCGCGATGGACCCACAGGGTCAAGAAATCCAAGACGTCATCGACTCCCCAACACAAGATGAAGCCCAGGCGACCATCCGCTCGATGGGCTATTTCGTTACCAAAATCTCCTTGGATAAAGGCGAAAAGAAAAAGTCCAAAAAAGGCAACCGCCGAAAGAGCTTTGCTATTGGCGGTGCCAAAGGCAAAAAAATCGTAACGTTCACTCGGCAGCTTTCCATTTTGCAAGATGCTGGCCTCCCGATTCTCCGCAGCTTGAAAATCTTGGAAGCACAATCGACTCCAGGCGCGCTCAAGAATGCCCTCATCGACGTGTGCGATGAAATTGAAGGCGGCTCTTCACTTTCCGAAGCCATCGCCAAATCCCCCAAAGTCTTCGACCGCTTGTACGTCAATATGATCAAAGCCGGTGAAGCCGGCGGCTCGCTCGAAACCATTTTGCGCCGCTTGGCCGAGTTCAAAGAACGAACTCAGTCGCTCAAAAGCAAAGTCATCGGGGCGATGATCTACCCGATCATGGTGGTCTTGTTCACGGTCCTCATCTTGACCTTCATTATGTTGTTTATCATTCCGACGTTCACAAAAATGTTTGAAGAATTCGGAATCAAGCTACCCGCAATGACCCAGCTTTTGATCAGCATCTCGAACCGATTCGTTAATCTGTGGTTCTTGATTCCTCTGATTCCGATCGCCATCATTTTGTTCATCTCGCTCGTTTGCAAATTCCGCGCCGGGCGGATGGGTTGGCATTTATACCTGCTCAAATGCCCTGTCTTGGGCAAATTGGTCGAAAAAGCAAACTTGGCTCGAACCACCCGCACCCTCGGCGCGCTCGTCGCCAGCGGTGTGCCCATCATCGAAGGTTTGGCGATTACTCGCGAAACCTCCGGCAACGCCATGTTCGAAAAGGTTTACAGCAAAGTCATCGAGTCGATCAAAGAAGGCGAAACGATCTCTCGCCCGATGAAACAATACTCCAAGCCCTCGATTCATCCAGTGGCCGCGTTTTTCTTCATGGCAACGCTTGCCGCTCCTCCCTTAAGCGTCCTTTTCATCGATCCGCAATACTTGATTCCCGTTTTGTACGGCTCGCTCGCGATGGGCGTCATCGGCTTCCTCTGGTACTTCCTGGTCGCACGCAAAACTGTTGTCGAAGACCTCGTGGTTAACATGATCGACGTCGGCGAAGAAACAGGCGAACTCGATACGATGCTCTACAAAGTCGCCGATTACTACGAAGAAGAAGTACGCAATATCACCGACGGCATGATGAAGCTGATCGAACCGATCATGATCATTTTCTTGGGCCTCGTCGTGTTGTTTATCGTCGCCTCTTTGTTCATGCCAATGATCAGCATGATTACCAGTTTGTCGGGCGGTGCTGCTACTGAGTAAGCCAATCGGGTAAGCCAATCGCACATCCAACCATCCAAATCCAGGAGTCCATAATGAATCGCAAACTTCATCCGCGTAGCGGCTTTACGCTCATCGAATTGCTGGTCGTCGTCGTCGTGATCGCCATCCTCATGGGACTTCTCTTCGCAGCATTCGGCCCTATCCGAAACAGCACTCTCAACTTCGCGATTACCAGCGAAATCAATGAACTTGAAGGTGCCGTTGACCAGTTCAAAACCAAGTTTGGCTTTTACCCGCCATGCGAGTTTGATTTCGATGGCGACGGCACTTCAAACCTCGCAACGGACCCTGAAGATCTCGCCACGTTCAAACAGTATTTGCGCAAGGTTGCGCCGAATCATGAAGAAACCGATGCTCAAATCATTTTATGGTGGAATGGAGCGACTAATCCCGTAGGTCAAAATTTGGACAATGACTCAATCCTGGTGTTTTGGTTGTCAGGGCTAAATCGGAGTGCCCAATATCCGCTGACGTACGCCTTGGGAACGGACACCATGTACGGCACCATTGACGACGTGTTTACTGGTTTTGCAGTTGGCGATGACCCGGCAAAGCATATCTTTTTTGAGTTCAACGCCGCGCAGTTGGTTGATGGTAACTTCCCGACCGTCAAACGATACCTGCAACGCAAAGTCGGCGAACAGCCTTACCTGTATTTCGACGCGCAACGCTATGCAATCGCGGCGATCACAATTGGCGTGACGCCAACTTATCCCTATCTAGATTTGGACCATAAGACATCCGCTGCGCCGCCAGCGTACAACCCACCGACTAGCCCCACAACATACAACGTCGCATATCACGAATGGTTCAACCCGACAACATTTCAGATTGTTGCCGCCGGAGTTGATAGCGATTTCGGAGCCCGAGGAACGGCACCCGTCGATCCTTTGAATTGGATGAGCCCACCGCAGTATAAATTTCATCGCAACAATCTAACGAACTTTACTGGCGGCGTGCTCGAAAAGCACTTGCAGTAACAATTGCTCGATCAGGGTGTATTTATGAATATTGCACGATCCAAAATTTTGATGCCACATCGTCGCAACGGCTTTACGCTGGTCGAATTGGTCATGGTGATTGCCATTATGGCGATTTTGGGTGGACTGGCATTGTCGATGATCGGCGGTGCTCGTCACGACGCCAATGCCGCTCGGACCGAAACCCAAATCCGCCGCATCACGCACTTCATCGAAGCCCGTCTGGAAGATTATGCGGTGCGGATACTGCCGTATCGGCTGTCGCAATACAGTTCCCCCGTAATTCCCGTGACGCCCTTCTTGACTCGCCAGCAAATCGCAGAGCTTCGAAACCGTATTTTGATTGAGTACATTCGCGCCGAAATGCCGTGTCGCTTGTCTCAAGTCAGCGCACCGGGCACTCCGACAAACAATTTTCCATCGACGCAGTTTGTCACGGATTTCGGAACCCCTCTTTTAAATGTTGTTGATCGGGCAAACACGCTGCCAGTCCCGCCACGAATCCTTTTGATAGATGATGAAATGAAGCTTGCGCCTCCATCCCTTGTAAAACGCATGGCCACAAAGCTTAACGCCGCATCAGCAAGCAATGAACAGGCCGAATGTTTGTTTGAGATTTTGAACTCGCACAACGATTACGCAAGCTCCGGAATGGATTTCATTTTTGCGGCCGAGATCAAGGATACTGATGGCGACGGACATAACGAAATTCTCGACGCTTGGGGCGATCCTCTTCAATTCACGCTTCATGTTCGCACGGATGAACCTACAGTTCTCGTTCCAGGTCTCGGTCTCGATACCATGGATCCAACGTTGATCGACTACATGAACAAAGAAGGACCACTTTCCGTTCATTTCGATGTGACTTCAGTGAATCTGCCAAAATAACGAGTCAACTATGAACGACAACAACTCCATCCAAGAATCGCCACGCGGCTTTACACTGATCGAATTGCTCCTGGTGATCAGCGTAATGATCGTCTTGGCGGCAATGGTCATCCCCAAGCTTCGCGTCGTAACGGCCGATCGCAAAATCCGAGAAGCGGCCCGCGTCGTCGAATCGATGTTCGCCACCGCCCGCGATGACGCAATGGTCAATGGCTTTGCCGGAATCGAAATCGTTCGCAATCCGAATTACGCCAACGGCGCGACGAGCCTTTTCCGCATGCGAATGCTGCCGCCGTACGCTGGCGATTTTGCCGGAGATACGGTTTCCGTTACGGGTTTCGCACCTGACCTGCTAGATCCCCAAATTCAAATTGGGACTTTGAGTTTTACAAGTCCGCCGAGCGTTGTGCTTAACGAGAACGACTACATCCAGTTTAACCATGGTGGTTCACTGTACCGCATGCGTAGTGCAACGTCGTTTGAAGTATCGTCGCATCAGGTTGCACCACCGGTGGCGACGGGTTTACCTTTGGCACCGGCTTTGCCATTCAAAATTTTCCGCCAACCCCAACGGGTGACGTCAAGTGAAGTCCGCGTTCCAGCGGGGCAGATCATCGATCTTCGAGGCACTGGTGACAACGACACTAGTGGCGGGCCGGCAACATTGAATGGCGCACTTAACCCAGTGCCGCTCCCGTCACCGAACGGAAATTCGTACGTCATTACTTTTAACCGGCACGGCGCCATCGACCTCCATTACCCCCAAGGCCTTGGTGCCTCGTCATCGATTCCTGCTGGCCCGTTGTTCGTTTTGATCGCCGACGATCAAGACGCCGAAGGCATCGACCCGTTGCAAAATATGAACAATCTTTGGGTCACCGTGAACCAAACCAACGGTGCGGTGAATACCAGCGAAATGGGTTCCAACACTTCCCAAGCAGCGCCATTTTTTCCGGCAGCTTCCGCTCGCATGGGCGACTCGCGGGCCTTGGCCCTGAAACGGCTGAACCCACATCAGTAAAGGAATTTCATGAGCGACTTTGTTTTACGATCCCAGGCGAGCGGCCGTCCGCCAAGACGAGGGATTTCGTTGATTGAAGTATTGGTATCGATGCTGGTTGCAATGATCGGCGTGTTCGGCGTGTTCGTCTTGATTGCCTTCGCCGTTCGCCAAGTCGAAATTGGGATGAACGAAGAAGCCGCCCAAACCCTCGCCCGCAACGCCATGAGTGATTTCGAAGCACAAGGGTTGCAAAACATGGCCCGCTGGGCATACCCAGAACTCGCAACCGCCGGGCCGCCGTTTTATACGCCCATCATTGCGCCGACTGCTCCACTTCCTCCGGCAACAAAAAGCCGTCTATTTTTTTGCATTGACCCCTGGGGCTGGTCCCAACAGGGACTCCTGCCGACCATTGCCGATCCGTCTACGCTTACTGTGCAAGAAAAGGCAACCGGAGTATTTCCCTATTTTGTTCCCTCTGGTGCCACGCCGTACCCAACGATTCCAAGAATTTCTTTGTTCGACAGCGCGAATACGGTTTTTTCCAAAGCACTTGCGCGACGAATGTTCGCCGGACATGACGATTTGGTAACAACTGCTCCGACAGATGATTTTTCTGGGCCGACCCAACAGTTTTTTGCGCCAAGCGGCGGACGCCAATATAACGGTCGGCTATCTTGGCAAATGTTCGTCGCAC
>JANMEB010000351.1:0-3111 GCA_031376585.1 Planctomycetota bacterium
GAGGACTTGCGGTTCGATCTTCAGAGTTGTCACGCCTGGGACATCTTTCATCGAATCCGAAACGTCGCGCGCGGTGGCTCGCAGTTCGTCAAGGTCCGAGCCGAAAACTCGGACGACGATCGAGGCACTCGTGCCGGTTAAAACTTCTTTGATTCGTTCCGTCAGATAAGTGAGCAAGTCGCGGTACAGGCCAGGATAACCGTCGACGACCGTTTGCACTTCGGCGACGGTTTTGTCGTAGTCCGCCGATTCGTCGATGCTAATCCAGAGCTCGGTGAAGTTTGGCCCGACGACTTCGTCGGCGACTTCTGCGCGGCCGATGTGCGAACCGAAATTCCGCACGCCGTCGACCGCCATTAGTTCGTCGCTGGCTCGAACGGTGATCCGATCCATCGCGTCGATTCCGACGCCGGGCTTTTCGACCCAGTGCATGAGGAAGTCGGTCTCTTTGAACTTGGGCATCAGTTCTTGACCCAGCAGCGGCACGAGCAACGCGAGGCCCGCAAAAATGAGCCCGGCAATTCCGAGCGACGTTTTGCGAAACTCCAACAGGGTTGTCAGCATCGCGCGATAAATTGACTTAAGCCCGCGAACCAACGCCGATTCGCGTGGCTGCCGCGCCGCCACGTTTTTCAGAAGCATCAGCGACAAAGCGGGAGTCAGCGTGAGTGCTGCCGCGAGCGACGAGAGAATCGCTAGGATGTAGGACGTCGCCAGCGGTCGAAAGAACGAACCGGCGAGCCCTTGTAGAAAATAGACCGGCATGAAAGCGAAGACCACAATCATCGTGCCGTAGACGACCGCGCTGCGGACTTCGAGCGACGCGCGCAAGATGACTTGAAAGGCACCGAGCGGCGTCGGCAGTTTTGCGTTGAGCCGCAGACGGCGGATGATATTCTCCACGTCGATAATCGCGTCATCGACAACTTCGCCTAGCGCGATCACCAAGCCCGCCAGCACCATCGTGTTGATCGTGCCGCCTTGCCAATAAAGAACCAGCACCGCGGTCAGCAGCGAAATCGGAATAACGATCGCGCTAATCAACGCCGAACGCCATTCGAACAAGAACAGGAACAAAACAATTACAACGAGTCCGCAACCAAGCAGCATCGAATGACTTAAATTGGTCAGCGCGCGTTCGATGAAAGTTGCCGGGCGAAAGATAGTGGTGTCGAAGCGAATGTCGCCAAGCGCGGGCTTCAGTTCGTCCATGGCGGCTTCGACGCCGTGAGTCACGTCGAGCGTGTTCGCCCAAGGTTGCTTCTCGACGATCAGCAGCAAGCCCGGTTGAGAATTGATAATCGCATCGCCGATCGGCGGTGAATGGTCGATGACGACTTTGGCCACGTCGCGAATTTGTAGCGGCACGCCATTTCGAAAAGCGACAACGATCGAGCCAAGTTCCTCGGGCGTATAAACCGGGGGAATCTGCCGAATCGCAAGCCGTTGATTGGCTGTATCGACAAAGCCACCGGCACCGGCGACCGTGGCATCGCGAACGGTTTGCAGCACCGCGTCGAGCGTGATGTTGTTCGCCTGCAATCGGTCGGGGTCGACGACGACTTGCAACTGAGGGTCTTTTTCGCCCCAAATCGCGACGTTGGCAACTCCCGACACGGCCATCAAACGCGGCCGAACCGTCCAGCGGGCAAGCACGGTCATATCCATCTGTGATTGCTTGTCGAACTCACGACGTTGTTGTTCATTGACAACCGCAGCGGGACGTTCTTTCCAAACGCCGATTTTCAAGCAGCGACTTAGCGAAGAAAGGGGCGGCAGAATATGAGGCGCGCGAGAACTGCCGGGCAAGCTCGTGACGACCGTGGTCAATCGCTCTTGAACCAGTTGCCGAGCCAGAAGCAAGTTCGTTCCTTCTTTGAAAATCAAACGGACCGACGAGAGCCCCAGCACCGATTTCGAACGGACGGTTTTGAGGTAAGGAATCCCGGTCATCGAATTTTCGATCGGGACGGTAATCAGATTTTCGACGTCTTCGGTCGAGATGCCCGGAAACTCGGTTTGAATTTCGACGACGGGCGGTGCGAATTCGGGAAAGACATCCAGCGGCACGTTGTCGAGCGAACGAATGCCAAGCACGACCAAGCCGACCGCAAACGCGACGATGAGCACGCGAAGCCGAAGCGAAGTCTGAATAAGCCAGTTCACTTGCCGGCTCCAAACTCGGTGCCGAACAGTTCGGCGACGCCGTCGGTGACGACTTGGGTTCCTGCCGCGGGGCTTTCGGCCAACACGACCTGGTCGCTTTGTTGAAAGCGGACCAAGACTCTTTCGCGCTGAAAAATATGTTCGGCTGTGCGAACGTAAACCCAAGTCCCGCCGTAAATGTCATAGACAATGGCTTTGGCCGGAGCAGTGAGTCCTCGGTCTTGGCCGCGCAAAGTCACCTGTGCTCCAACTCGCTGGCCGGGGCGAAGTGCGCCATCGTTGTTCTTGCACTCGAAATAAAGGTCGACCGTCGAACTGAGCGCGTCGGCCGAAGGAGGCGCGGCAACCGGAGTCGCTAAGAATTCTTGCGCGGTTTCTGCAACACCAATCGAGACGATGCGAGCCGCTTCATCGGCTTTGATGTCGGCCAACAACTCGACGTATATCGGGACGCGAATCCAAACTGTGTCGGCGTCGGTGATTTCGAAGAGCAAAGTCCCCGCTGTGATTGCTTGGCCGGGGACGACTGAAAGCGAGCGGAGGATTCCTGTCTGCGGTGCGGACATCGCCAGCGGCAGGGCGGTTCGTTCTGAAACCGGCTTGTCGAGTTCCGCGATCAGTTTGGTCAATTGCTTTTCGCGTTCCGTTGCAGCCTGGAACCCCGAGTCGCTGAAGTTCAATTGGGCGCGGGCTTCGTCGACGGCGCGCGCGCTGCCGGCGCGGTCGGCGAACAATTTTTCAGCGCGAGCCAAAGCGATTTTGGCCGCGACGACTTCGGCCTTGCCGCGCTGCAAATCGCCTTGCGCGACAGCAATGGCCGCCACCAAAGTCGCACGCGCGTTGGCCATTTGGACTTGTTCGGCGGGCGACGGAACGGAACGCTCGGGAGACAGAATCGGAGTCAGCCACAAGACGGGACCTCCCAATGTCAAGCGTTGTCCGGGA
>JANMEB010000404.1:0-2183 GCA_031376585.1 Planctomycetota bacterium
CAAGTTCCTGGTCGGAATATCTTTTTGGGTCGATAAGGTGGCCTATGAATTGTTCTTCCGCTACCATCTCGCGGACAATTTTTTTCCTGAATGCGCCAATCGTTAATCAACTTCGGCGATTCGGACGGCGGCTCCCGAAACGGACAAGGGGCGAGCCCCGATTTTGAATCCGCTGAATGCGGGTATTCGTGGCCTGCAAGCCGTCTGACGTTTGACGACATGGCTAAGCTGGCTCGGCTGAACGCGGCTACTGGATTGCCGATGACGAAGCTTATCCACGAGGCGGTTGGACTTCTCTTCGAATTGACAAAGGACAAGTTGCATCCGGTATTTCGACGTTCGAAGGGCAAGATTCGGATGCAACTCTGCGAGCTGCTTGCGGATGTCATGGATGTCCAGCAAATCGATATTTGCGCGGAGAAGCCATTGGGGTGCCGCAAAACAGATGGGATTGCCAACAATGGCTTTGCCACGCCAAAAACTGCCGATTCGGATTTGCAATCGCGGTAGGATTCGTTGAGTTCGTATAGTAGAAGTAAGAAAGAAGACCCATGCTTGCCATCGAATTGATTCCAGACCCTGAACAAGCCGGGTTTACCGCGCGAGTGTCGGATATTCCTGCGTATGGAGAAGGGGAGACCCCTGATGCGGCGATTGCTGACTTGCGCGAAGCGCTCCGGGGGTACATCGAATCGTTTGGACTCGATGACGCCATGTCGCGCGTTACCACGCCGACGGTCCAAACTGTCGACTGGAATTTGACGGAATTGGCGCATGGCTAAGTTGCCGCGCCCAACCGGCCGCGAGGCGGGACATTAAAATGAGCCCAGCGGAGTTTGAACGGGAGTTTCGCGGGACATAGAGGGCTAGATCAAGACGCGTTCGACCTCGTCGAGTGTCACTTCGTCGCGGACGCGGTTGTACAAATTGGTGGTCCGCGACGAAGCGTGTGCAGCCATGAGTTGGGCTCGCTCAAGCGTCCCCCCATTCCTCATGTATTCCGTGATTCCCGTTGCCCTAAACGTGTGGCAACAGATATTGGCGGAGATTCCCGCCCGTCGCGCACGTCGCTTGATCATCCGTAGCGCGTCGTTGCGGTGCATCCGCAACGGCGTGATGTATCGTCGTCGGCCGATAGTGCGGAAAAGGGGAGTATCGGGCTGTTCGTGAAGTCCGGCCGCGTCCATGTACTCGGTCAAATATGCCTCGGCGTTGTGACTAAGTGGCATCTCATGATACCGTCCACCTTTTTCGTGAAGTCGAAGCCAATATTTTCGAGAATTCAGATAAACGTCCCGAACATTCACGTGCAGCGCAGCGCCGACGCGAGCAAACGTAAACACCATCACGGCAATCAACGCGCGGTCACGCAGACCTGCGATGGTGGTGGAATCGATCGAGTCGAGCAGAAGTCGCGCATCTGCCGCCGACAATACGGGCGTCTTTCCTTTGATGATCACTACCTTCGGACCACGAACTGACGCTGCCGGATTTACGGGCAGCACGCCGCCCGTGACGAGGTAATCAAAAAGCATCCGGATGGCGGCAAGGTGCTGTTTCACCGAAAGATCGCTGTACGCCCTGCGAAGTTCCTCGACGTAACTCGCGACAAGAATCGGCTCAACATCGGACAGCGCGACACCCATGCGTTCTGCCCAGGCATAGAACCGGCGGACGGCTCTCATGTAAGCCATTCGCGTATTTTCATTCCGGATATTTGCCGTGAAGAACTCGACAAAACGTCGAATTGCATCGGGACCAGCTTCTTGAATCACCGCTGGAACCGCGAACCCAGAAGCCGCGCCGATTTGTGGATTGCCGATGCTGATTGGCTTTTCGCTCAGCTTGCCGATTGGAAAAAATCACTCGGATAATACGTCGCATAAAGGACGTTATGCAACATTCTTTTGTACATTGGAACTGCCTTCGCTTCCCTTGTCGATTGCCGCATGCATTCTAGCCGACGACGAATTGTCAAAATGACATCGCACGGAATTTGACTTGACGAAATACAATTTGGAGGGACAACAAACAAAAAACTGATTTGTTCAGCGCTTCGAGGTTACAATTACGTCGCCGAAAGATTGCGTAAACCGGCATCGGGTTTGCTGTGATATATCGGACCGAACCGTGGAAAATCTTGTGTTGTCGCGCATTAACCGACGCACGCCGTTCTTTATCCC
>JANMEB010000445.1:0-6559 GCA_031376585.1 Planctomycetota bacterium
CGGAGTTTGCCGATCGCGAAAAATTTTCCGTTTCAATGAAGTGCGGCGCGAGATGGCTTGTTTCAGCGGTTCGCGGCGGTTTCCACGCCGTCCCCTCTCCCATCGGTTTATACTTCGCCAAGCTGTGGTATTATGAAGACGTTTACCCGCTGATATTTACGGTGTCGGCATTAAGCCGCGTTGCGCAACAACTAAATAAAGGGCATTCAGCCTGAAATTCCTTTGAACTGAGGATGGCAAATTGGTTACGACGGATCTCGAAACAGAAAAGAAAACGACCAAGCGGCGCAAGACCGCACACCTAAAGCTTGTCCCGCAGACGAAAGCTCAGCGCGAGGAGCTCCGACTCCGCTGCCGAAATGTCGCGGCGTGTTTGGATAAGGGCCGCCCGTTGCCCCAAGTCGAAATGGAATCAATGGCGCGGCAGATCCTCGGCGAAATGAACTTGCCCGAAGGATTTCTGGGTTGGACGATGGTCATATTGTCTTCCGAATTTTGGCGCGACCAAGTCTCCGCTATTCCCCATTCGCGACGGCTGTTTCTATTGCCGCATTGTTTGAAGCACGCCGAAGGCTGCCCAGCGGACTACGACAAATTCGGATTGGATTGCAAAACCTGCGGGGCCTGCAGCATCGCGGACTTCCGCACGAAGGCTGAGGAGATGGGCTACAAAGTCCTCGTCGCCGAAGGATCGCCTATCGTGCTTAAGATCATCGTCAGCGGCTATGTCGACGCGATCGTCGGCGTCGCGTGCCTCAATGTCCTCGAAAAAGCGATCGACAAGATTCTGTTGGCAGGGATTCCCTGCATGGCGGTACCGCTTCTATCCAGCGATTGCCGGAATACTTCGGTCGACGAAGATTGGGTTTCAGAAATGATCCAAGTACCACACGTCGAGCAAAAATCGGCCACGCGATCGTTTGTGCATTTACTGCGGGGTGCGAATCAACTTTTTCAACCGGATGAACTGGAACGATTGGCACCGCGGCTGCGCGGTGAAATTCGTTTGAGCGAACTAAAAGAACGTGGTGTCCACGAAATCGATCCGATCGCAGGCACCGAAGTAATCGCGTATGACTTTCTCTCGCGCGGCGGAAAGCATTTGCGACCGTTCGTTACCATGGCGATTTACGATGCGATTAAGGATGGCAACGCCACCTGCGAAAACGGCAAACAAGTCATTCACCAGTGGCCCGATTTTATTAAGCGGGCAGCACTGTCGATCGAGACGTTTCACAAAGCGTCATTAGTTCACGACGACATCGAGGACGCCGATGAATTTCGCTATGGTAGCCCGGCGCTGCACCAGGCGTACGGGATTCCGACCGCGATCAACGTCGGCGATTATTTGATCGGGTTGGGTTACCGGTTAGTCAGCCGCGAAGCTGCCGCGATGGGCAGCGATTGTGCGGCCGCGATTTTGGATTTGCTCGCCGACTCGCATCAGAGATTGACGGAAGGGCAGGGGGCGGAGCTTTTGTGGCGTGAGGCCAAAGACAAACGGATCAGCCCCGTCGACGCTTTGAGGATTTATGCTTTGAAAACTGCGCCAGCATTCGAAGCGGCTTTTTTGACCGGCATTCGCCTGGCCGGACCGGCTGAACCATACACCGAACCGTTCCGAAAGCTTTCACGCGATTTAGGCATCGCGTTCCAAATTTTGAATGACTTGTCGGATTGGCAAGGTGATAATAATAATAAGATGTCCAAAGCCCTCGATTTAATCGCTGGCCGCCCGACCGTGTTGTTCGCACTTGCCCTGCAAGACTTGAACGACGCAGGACGAGTTGAATTAGCTCGACTGGTTTCGGACCCGAGCATCGCCGATTCTTTCCGCATTCAGCGGGCCGCACAGCTTTATTCTGAGGCGGGCGTGTTCGAAAAAGCCAATCGGCTTGTTGAAAAGTATCAACTACGGGCAGAAGAAACCGCCGCGCAAATCGAGCCAGAGTCTTTGCGCGATGTGCTGACCTATTTGATCGGCCTCGTCTTGGAGCGACATGACGATGTGCAGCCGACCATTCAGTTTGTCGAATCCACGTCAATCGCCGCAGCGTTTCCGGTGATCTCTCAATAATGACGTTGGCAGCAATAAGTGTTCCCCGTCTGTCTCGTGAGAAAATACAAAAAAATTCTCTCGCCCATTTGACGAGTTCATGAAAAATTTCTAATCCAATTGGAATAGGCAATAATTTGTTCCATCGCCTCTATGGCGAGAGGGTTAGGATGTGTGGCGAAACTCAGCACCCGTTCGCCGCCGTCGCCCGATTTTCAAAATCAAGGTCGCCTTGTGAATCCGATTGACAGTACGTACACCGATTTGGAAAGACTGACCTCACAGTTCTACGATGACTTGCGCATGCTCGGCGAATTTAGCCAAGTCGCCTCAGAACACGTTCCCGAATTATATCGCGGATTGCTCGATCATCATTCGCACATGACCGTTGCACTCGAGGCGTTCCACGAATCGCCGATTGATTTGCAAGTACTTGATGTTCACGACGAACCAAAAACCTACGCTCGCCAACTCGCTTTGTCGCGGCGCCGCGACCATCGAATCGTTTTGTTTGGTTTAATGAGATTGAATCCCAAATTATTGCCGGCCGAAGTGATGAGCGACATCCGGGCTCAAACGACTCCACTTGGTCACATTTTGATCCAACACAATGTCTTGCGCGAAGTCCAGCGCTTGCATCTTTGGCACGTTCAGCCTGGCGAAGAACTGCGCGGCTTGTTTGGTTTACCGGACGATCGACCCATCTTCGGTCGCACCGCGCTCATTCATTGCAACGCCCAACCCGCCATCGAGTTACTTGAAATTGTCGTGGTAGATTAAGCAACTTCGACGAGCGTTCCCGTCGCCGAACTGAGCCGAATGTGTCGGTGTCGGGCGCATTAGCGCAAGTGGTTTAACCTCAGCCATCGAAGGGGCCGAGCATCAAACCAAACCAGAGGCGATATTCGAAAAAACGTGACAAAGCAGCTTTTTTTCGGCAATGCAAAGCCCAAACGCCAGGTTCATTTTGTAAATGGCCTTGAAAGCTGCGGCAGTTCTTGGATAATCGACTTTTGAATTCAGCACCCCAAACCCAAACAACTCTGAGTTATGGTAATTTCGAAAACTCGCAAAAAGGCCAAAGTAGCCCTCCGAACCGTCCGCAAGGATCCGCTGTACGTTGACGGACAACGCCCGCGCCCGTTGTACGTCGACTACAAAGACGTCGAATTCTTAAAGAAGTTGGTCAATCGACATTGGCGCATTGTGGGCCGTCGTAAGACCGGCTGCTCGGCGGCAAGTCAACACGCGGTTTCGCTCGCCGTCAAACGAGCTCGGTTCATGGCGTTACTTCCGTACGTTGGCGAATAGTAGCGGAAACTAAATCGGACTTTACAGCCTGCTCAATATTTGGGGCAGGCTTTTTTTTTGGAACTCTCGTCAAGTAACAATCGATTACCTCGACCGCAAGCGAACGTCGTCATGGGCCAAGTTTTCAAAACGCGCCGTCGAGTCGAATTTCGAGACACCGACGCCGCCGGTATCGTTCACTTTTCGGTCTTCTTCGCTTACATGGAACAAGCCGAGCACGAACTCCTTCGCTCGCTGGGCTTGTCGGTGATTCAAAAATTCGGCGACCGCACGATCAGTTGGCCACGAGTGCACGCGGAATGCAACTACCGCAAGCCCGCGCGATTCGAAGACGAATTGGAAATCCAAGTTTCCGTTTCGCGGATTGGCGACAAAAGTGTGACGTATCTGTTTTCGTTCTGCCTCGGCGCTGACGCCATCGCCGACGGACAAATTGTGGCCGCTTGTTGCGAAGTCGAAAACCGGCACCTCAAATCGTCGGTGACCATTCCGGAAGAATTCTCGCAGCGGCTTCGTCCGTACTGCACGGCTAGCAATCTCTAACATGTCTGTTTATCTCACCGAGTTGACGATCCGATTGGCGCACGGCGTGGGTTTGTTGCCCGAAACAAGCCGCCAAATGCACACGGACTACTTTGCGAATTCGCAAAACGACGATGGGGGCTGGAGCGGTCGCGAAGGGGCAAGCGATTTGTACTACACAGGGTTTGCCCTGCGAGCTCTGTCGATTCTCGGTGAACTATACGGCGATCGCGCTGAAAGTGCCGCCAAGTTTTTGCGCGGTAAGTTGGCCGGGCAGGAATCAATCGTTGACTTTTTTTCGTTGATCTACGCGGCGCAGTTATTAAACGTTTCCGCAGGCATTGATGTCTTTGCCGACCTCGATCCGGCTTGGCGGCAAAATGTGGCCGACAAATTGGGAATACTTCGCCGCGACGACGGCGGCTTTGCGAAAACTTTCGAAGGGCATGCCAGCAGTACTTACCAAACATTTCTCGTATTGCTCTGTTTGGAGCTGCTGCAGATACCCGTCACGGAGCCTGCACGGATTGTGGCTTTCTTGCGCGAGCGGTGCGCTAGTGAAGGGGGCTTTTTGGAAATCAAAGTCGGCAAACGCGCCGGAGTAAATCCAACTGCCGCCGCCATCGCAAGCTTGAAATTGCTCGACGCGCTCGATGCGGAAACAATTGAAACAACGGTCGATTTTTTGGTGAACTCGCAATCGGATGAAGGAGGCTTTTGCGCGAATACGCGGATTCCCGTCGCGGATTTGCTCAGCACGTTCACCGCTCTGCTAACGCTAATCGACTTGCAAGCGGTGGATCAAATCGGCCTTGGCCCGCTCGCGAAATTCGTCGGCCGGCTGGAGCGCTCCAAAGGTGGCTTTCACGCGGGCTCGTTCGATCCCGCACACGACGTGGAATATTCGTTTTATGGGCTGGGTTGCCAAGCATTGTTGGCTGGCTTGGAGGCCGCTGACCACACGCCGACGGGCGGTGTAAACTAGGTGCTCGGAATCAATGGAAGAGCCAGTGGCACATCAAATTTAGTCTTTCAGGCCATCGTCGCATGCCCGACCTCGTTGCCCATCAACTGACCAAGGAATATCAATCCGCGGGCGAACGCTTACAGATTCTCCGAGGCGTTTCGCTGGAGATGTCAGCCGGGGAAAACTTGGCGATTCTGGGGCCCAGCGGTGCCGGCAAGAGTACGCTGTTGCATATTTTGGGCGGGCTCGATTCACCGACCGCGGGAACCGTGCGCTTGCGAGGCGTTGACCCATTTGAATTGGCGGTCCGGAAATTGGCCGAATTTCGCAATAAGAATGTTGGGTTCATTTTTCAAGACCATTACTTGTTGCCGCAACTCTCGGCCCTCGAAAATGTGTTGATCCCTGTGTTAGCCCAGCAGCGAGTTGGACCTGAATCCACCGCGCGCGCGGAAAGACTTCTTGCCGCAGTTGGATTGGAACATCGCATGTCCCACCGACCTGGGGAGTTGTCCGGAGGCGAACGACAGCGAGTAGCCGTCGCGCGAGCTTTGATTATGAATCCAATCCTGTTGCTTGCCGACGAACCCACCGGCAGTCTCGACTCAGTCAGCGCCCAAGCCGTCGGTGAGATTTTGTGTGACTTGCCCAAGCAAGAAAATACGATATTGGTCTGCGTCACACACAGTGAAGCATTGGCCAGCCGGTTTCAAAAGCGAGTCTTTTTGAAAAACGGGACGTTTGTTGCCGAACCTCAAGTAAGCGTAACGACTTAAGCCAACAGGTTAGTGCATGAGCATTTTGCGTTTGGCAGTTCGCAGCGCTTGGTATTTCTGGCGAACGAATCTGGCGATCGCGCTCGGCGTTTCGGCTGCCGTCGCAGTCCTCGTGGGAGCTTTGCTGGTTGGCGAAAGCATGCGCGGCAGCCTGCGCGATATTACCCTGGATCGCCTTGGCAGAATCGACGACGTGCTGACAAGCGATCACTTTTTTCGCGAGGAATTGGCTCGTGAATTGGTCGCCCCAGAATCGTTGGGTAAATATTTTGAAATCGCCATTCCGATCATCATGCTGCCCGCGACAACCGTCGAGTATCAATCCGGTGGACAATTGCGACGCGCCGTCGACGTGACGTTATTTGCAGTTCCCGACGAAGTTTGGCAGTTGCAGTCGGCCAAGGGCTGGAACTTGGGCGACAACCAAGCTGTCCTGAATCAGCAGTTGGCTGATGAGCTTGGGCTGGCGAAAGTTTCAGGTGATGCTGCCGCAACGCCTCGGGTTACCATTCGCGTTTCGTCGCGCAAACAACTTTCGTCGGACAGTGCATTGGGCGAAAAAGTTGGCCTTGTTCAATCGCTGCCGGACGTCGATGTGCTTGGCGTGATGCCCAATCGAGAATTGGGACGATTTGGCTTGCGACCAACGCAGGTCGTTCCGAATAACTTGTTCGTGTCGCTTTCTTGGTTACAAAACGCACTGGGCGACGAACTGTTCAAAGGGAAATCAGACTTTCGTCAAGCGAATGTTGTGCTGCTCAAACGTCAGCAAGGAATTCCAATAAAAGCGGATTTTGAATCAACTTGGCAATCCAAATTTCGGCCCTCGCTAGAAGATTTAGGGCTAAGGCTAACGCACGTCGCTCGCACGTTTCGCACCGATCCAATGAAGGAACCGGTGACTGCATTTGAATACGAAAATTTATC
>JANMEB010000446.1:0-5870 GCA_031376585.1 Planctomycetota bacterium
CCGCCTGACGTCGTTTCCTCGGCTTCGAGTGGTTCGACGACAACACGATCATCTAACGGTCGAATTTTGATTCTGGTCATTGTGAGTTCCTTTGTTGCTGGATTTCAGATTTGTGATTTCAGATTTAAGATCAAATTCAAATTGCGGTTCGTTTTTTTGTTGTGCAAGTGCGTGGTACAGATTACTAGCCAGTGTGCAATAACCCGCAGTTGACTACATCATTCCCGGCATGCCGCCCATGCCACCCATGCCGCCCTTTCCCGGCATGCCACCCATGCCACCCATGCCGTGGTCGTGGTCGTGATCGTGTCCACCGCCGCCACCTTCGTCTTTTGCTTTCGGAATTTCAGCGATGAGCGATTCGGTTGACAAGAGCAATGACGCGACGCTAGCCGCATTTAGCAGATCCGAGCAAACGACATTTGCTGGAACGATAACACCAGCGTCGATCATGTCGCAATACTTTCCAGTGTCGGCGTCGAAACCTTCTGTTTTGACTTTGGATTGTCGAACGCGACTGACAACAACGGCGCCGTCGTGCCCTGCATTGTTGGCGATGCAACGGAGCGGATAATCCAAAACATTGCGAATAATTTTTACACCTTGAGCTTCGTCGCCGGTCAATTGAAGTTTGTCGAGGCATTTTTCGGCGCGGATCAGTGCGATTCCGCCGCCGGGAACGATACCTTCAGCCAAAGCCGCTGCAGTTGCCGACTTCGCGTCCTCAAGCAAGTCCTTGCGTTCCTTCATTTCAGTTTCGGTCGCGCCGCCGACATTGATTTGGGCGACTCCACCGGCAAGCTTGGCAAGTCGTTCCTGTAATTTCTCGCGATCGTAGTCGCTGTCGGTGTTTTCGATCTCGCGTCGAATTTGTTCCACGCGGGCTTGGATGGCGTCTTTTGATCCGGAACCACCGATGATAACGGTCTCGTCCGAAGTGATGCGGACTTTTTTCGCGCGGCCCAAGTCTTTGAGCTGCACGCTTTCCAACTCGATCCCGAGATCTTTGAAGATCGGTTGTGCGCCAGTTAGAACGCCGATATCGCCTAAGATGGCTTTGCGCCGATCGCCGTAGCCGGGTGCTTTCACGGCGGCGACTTGAAGGATGCCGCGTAGCTTGTTGACGACAAGTGTCGCCAATGCTTCCCCTTCGACATCTTCCGCAATAATCAACAGCGGCTTCTTGGCTTTGCTGATTGCTTCCAAAAGTGGAATGAGGGGTTTGTTGGCCGAAATTTTTTCCTCAAAGATCAGCATGTAGCAGTTCTCGAATTCAACGGTGACATCGTCTTGATTGGTCACAAAATGCGGCGAAAGGAAGCCGCGATCAAACTGCATTCCCTCGACGACTTCGACAGTCGTTTCGTCGGTGCGACCTTCTTCGATGGTAATCACGCCATCTTTGCCGACTTTCAAAAATGCGTCCGCCAAAACTTTGCCGATGGACGGATCGTTGTTGCCTGCGATCGTGGCGACCTGTTCGATTTCTTTGCGGTTCTTTTCGTTAATCGGTTTGGCTTGTTTCTTGACATCTTCGCAAATTGCTTCGGTGGCTTTGGCGATGCCGCGAGTGAGAGCCATCGGGTCGAACCCGGAGGCGATCATTTTCAAACCTTCGCGAAAGATGGCCTCGGCCAAAATCGTTGCGGTGGTAGTTCCATCACCAGCCACGTCATTTGTCTTGCTCGCGGCCTCTTTGACCAATTGAACTCCCAAGTTCTCAAACGGGTCGTCCAATTCGATATCTTCCGCGACGGTGACGCCGTCCTTGGTGATTTTGGGAGAGCCCCAACCTTTGTCCAAAACGGCGTTGCGGCCGCGCGGGCCAAGCGTACTGCGGACGGCTTTGGCTAATTTCGTGACCCCGGCCAATAGTGGTTTTCTGGCTTCGTCGTCAAAAACAATTTGCTTTGCCACGAATGAGACTCCCTGAAATAATTCGACAGTTGTTACGTAAAAGAGAACGCCGAAGCGTTTTAGTTGCCGTTGTTCGCCAGCAGGCAGATGCCGATTGGCAGCCAAAGTCCTCAAGGCGGGCCATTGAAGCAACCAACGTGCCAAAACAATTTGATTTTTGGACTACCCGCATTTTTTGCGGGCACAAAGCTTTTTCGTTGGCCGCCAGACTCGCCTAAGTATCTTCGAAAACCAGCCCAATGACAATCTGGCAGGAAAAAGCCAAGGCAATTAAGGGAAATGAGCCCTAAGTCCAATTTTGTCGCGAAGATCCTATCGCCAACTTGGCTTTTGCCACTCGATGTAAGCCAAAATATGGAAAATGATTTTGGGCCATCGCCTATCCAAAAAGCCGGAACCGGATCGATGCGAGGATTTCCTGCCGAGAACTTGGGGCGCTGGGGCTACAACATCGGGTCAATAAAATACGATTCGGTATGGCTTTACACGATGGGTACAGATTTCCTCCCCGTTGAAGGATTCAGCTCGGATGAAGACCAAGAGATTAGGTGGAAATTCACTTCGATAACGAATTTGATGACTGGAAAAATGCCAAATGATTCGGATGGCACCAAGAAAAAGGAAGAATACATTCGCACCAAATAAATTCCTGCTGGACAAGTCGCCATGGTAAGGAATTCTCGAGTTCGGCCGACATTGTAGAAGTTTTCTGCATGGGGGAGCTTCGCCATGTTTCGTAGATTTTTCGCGAAAATTTTGTTATAAATGCGCTTTAAACATTAAAGCTTGGCAACGTTTGAGCGATTAATTCACAAAAATCAACGGCTTTTCGTGGGAAATATCGAGTTCGCATTTTGTTGGGCTTTCAAATTGCTATTGCCCCAAATTGACTAGGGAAAACGGCGCTCTAACATGAGCCGTTTATTATTCAAGTCTCCTTGGTTTAGGGTATTTCGAATCGGGGGCGTCGTACTCGATCATTTGATTACCATTTAGAGTTTCCCGCGCTCGGGCGCGGGACTCGACGGGCGAAGAAGCGAATTCGATTCAATAAGTACTGAAATTCGCCCTTTTTAATTGCGCCTGATTGTCTCGGTGTTGTTTGTTCTACGTCACTGCAACTTGTTGGGAGATCACTCATGTTCACAAAATGGATTACTGGCCGGTCGCACACTATCAAACAACGCAAGGGAAGCCGGGTTCGCTTTCATAGGGAGCATTTACTTGAGCAGAAGATGTTCATTGAACATTTGGAAGAGCGCAATCTACTCTCCACCATCGTTTGGACAAATCGTGGTGACGGAATGGATCAGTTCGACTCTACCTTCGGTGCCAACGACGATCTGGCCCGGGCTGTCGTCGATGCTGCGCTGGATGATTGGGAACAAGTCATCACGGACTTTCAGCAACAGGTTTTGGTTCTGCTCCCGATTCCGCATTTTGAAAATCCAAACACGATCAATATTAACCTGAGCATGAACGCAGCAGGCGCCGGATTTGGTGGCGGTGCGGGTGCCCCAGCCTCTTACGACTTATTCGGCCACCCACTAGCGCGTTCGATTAGCATCGCAAGAGGCAACGATACAACCGGCGACGGCATCGGTGATGGCGCGGGCTGGTACCTCGATCCCAACCCAGGTGATCACGCTGAGTTTGCCGGACCAATCTTCAATTCATTCGTGGGCCAAGCAACCGTTGGAGGTCCAGCGGACAATCTGAATGATCTTTACAGCCTTGTCACCATCGAAATGAACCATGCGCTGGGATTGACGAATTTTGAAGATTCGGGTTCGCCGCGCTGGCGAACGAATAATCCATTTCTTACGAATACGGGCGTTGCGGACACGATTGATGCACCAGGTACGCTGTTCACGTTTGTGAGTCCCAACGTCAGCGCCTTGTTAACCAGCAATAACGGCGGTCCCGGCGGCAGCGACACAGGTCGAGCGTTGCATGTAGCGCTCCCGCAAACAGGTACGCCAGTGGCAGGATTTACTGGCGCGCTCGATGTGGGAAATGCGTCGTTCACTAACACTCCCGGTGACCAGCGCTATCTGCCGTCGTTGATGTCTTCGCTTATGCTGGCCGACGTTTACGGCTATACCTTGGCCGCCGGTGGCGCGGACGTGTTCGGCACCATGCACGCCCTTTGGAATTCGACGACCGGCAACGTGTTGGTTCGCGGAATGACTGGTGCCAACAACAGTGCCGACATTATTAACATCAGCCGCGTCGGGGCTGAACTTGTGGTCAGCGTCGACGTCGGTGCCGACGTACTTGGGACCGGACCGACAGGACCGCTCGAAAGCCGGTTCAATATCGGCACCGTCAGCTCCATCACGATCAACGGCTTGGACGGCGCTGATACGATCAAGCTTAGCGGCGACCTGAGCTTCTTGGCTGGAGCGATCACGGTTACGGGTGACGCAGGCAGCGACGTCCTGACGGTGAACTTTGCCGCCGGGAATCCCGTGCCTGCATCCGGCGTTAACTTCGATGGTGGTGTTGGTGTCGGCGATGGTCTGATACTTGAAGGCGGATCGTTCGCCAATGAGGTTTACACTGCCACGGGCCCAAGCTCTGGTTCCGTCAGCTTCGGGACGTCGGTGATCACTTTTAGCAATATCTCTCCGATTACCGATACCGTCACAGTCACGAACTTCACGTTCAACGCCACTGGCGGCGGAGAGCTGATTAACATCGTCGATGGGCCCAATGTAGTTACGGTTGATTGCTTGGCTGGTTGCCAAAGCACCGAGATCAACAGTGGAAGCGGCAGTTTCGAGTTGATTGACTTTGCCCACAAGACCAACGTCATCGTTCATGGCGCAGGCGGCGGAGATACAATTGCCCTCAACAATCCAAACTTGGCGGAAGGCTTAACCAGTTTGACGATCAACGGCGGTGTTGGCGGCGACACGATCAATGTTCTCCGGACCATCGCCGCGCTTTCGGTTGCGGTTAATGGCGGAGATCAAGACGACATTATCAATATCGGCAGCGCTGGAAATTCGCTCGATACGATTCTCGGTGCCGTAATCGTGAATGGAAACTCTTCGACTACCGGTGACACCCTGAATCTAAATGATCAAGGCGACGTCGATGCACATACTTATATTGTTACCAGCACAACGCTCAGTAGAAATGGAGCTGCTCTGGTAACGTATGGAAACATTGAAGAAGTAGCTGTCAACGGCGGTTCCGGAGGCAATATCGTCAGCGTTCGAAGTACGGCATCTGGAACGCATGTTACGGTCAATAGCGGTACCGGTAGTGACGCGAATAGCGTTGGCAATCTAGCTAATTCTCTCGACGGCATTCTGGGTGCGGTCACGGTGAACGGTCAAAGTCCTGCCGCAGGAGAAACCCTGCGCATCAACGACCAAGGAGATGCGGACCCGCATACTTATTCGATAAGCGATTCGTTGGTGACTCGCTCCGGGGCGGCAAGTATCACATATGCCACGGTCGAGTTTTTGATCCTTAACGCAGGTCTAGCCGCCAATACAATCAATGTTTTGGGATCCTTGGCCACCACTCCGGTGACGGTCAACGGCGGACCAAGTGACGATACGATCAATGTTGGAAATCTTGCCAATTCGCTGGACGATCTCCTTGGTGCGCTCACGGTCAACGGGAATCTTCCGGTGGCGAGCGACTCGGTTTTTGTCAACGATCAGGGTGACGGCGATGCGCATAGCTACGTGGTCACAAGTTCCACCGTCGCGCGCGATGGCGCGGCGTTGATTTCGTATTTCACGGTAGAAGCACTTACGGTCAACGGCGGATCGGGAGGGAATGCGATCAATGTGCAGAATACTTTGGCGACGACGCCCGTCGTCATCAACGCAGGTGCGGGCAGCGACGCGGTGACCGTGGACTCCGATGGCGGTCCAGTCGATCCGCCGGTTGGCACGGTGGATGGGATCGTGAGCAGCTTGACGATCAACGGC
>JANMEB010000503.1:0-38338 GCA_031376585.1 Planctomycetota bacterium
GTTCCAAAGATATTTGACGACAAAACCACATATAGACGCAAATCGCCAGCGGCAACAGAATCATATCAAGACTAATCAATAGCACGCCCGCCAGTTTGCCGAACAAAAATTCTTTCGGCGACAAGTCAGTGACCATCAGCAAATCCAGGCACCGTCCGTCGCGTTCGTTGGTGATCGAAGTCACTGCCAACGCGTTCACGATGACCAAGCTCACCAATATGAATGGTGCCAGAAGCTTGGCGATTGGCGAGAGTTCGCCCGTTGCGATGGTCAACAGCGCCGTCGGCTGTTCTTGGATCA
This sequence comes from Planctomycetota bacterium, assembly GCA_031376585.1. GTDB lineage: Bacteria > Planctomycetota > Planctomycetia > Pirellulales > Pirellulaceae > JANMEB01. Next base: position 301 of record JANMEB010000503.1, read on the forward strand.
ACCAGCGGACGCCGAAAAATACTAAGCCGGCCATAATCCAATATGCAAGGCGAATAAAGATAATCTTTGAGCCGTACGCCCACGTACACGTCTCGCGCCACAAGACAGGATTGTTCCAAACATTTCGCGATTGCCGGGAGACTTTTCGACTTCGATCATCGATGTGCCGCGAAACAGGCAAATCGCTCTTTTCCTCTTTCTCAGCATCGCTAAAACCGATGTTGGCGGCATCCTCTTGTTGGCCCGGACGAATGTCGCGGCTTGGGTTCCATTTCCGAACTCGCCACATCCCAAATCCAACAACCAACAGCGACGCGCCAGACATGAAAATCAAATACGGCAAGACTCGCGTTGACCAATTTTGATCGACTGCCGGACTGCAAGCCGCCATGATCGCGCGGACCGGGCTAGTCACTGCGGCAAGCTGTTGCCCGTCGTACCCTAAGATTGGGCGTTTCACGAGCGTCAAGCTTTCGCAAGCGCCGATCCAGAAAACGATAATCAGCAACACGAGGGCAAGTGACTGAAAAGTTTTTTCGCGCCACAAACCAATCGTCGTTCCCAATGCTCCAGCAGCCAGCGAGGTTACGGCCGTTACGGCAAACGTCCAACCGACTTGAGGGAAGGACGTTCCTCCAAAAGCGACGATGAACATGAAGATCGGCACTGCGGTGAACAACATGACCAGAACGCTCAACATACTCGCAAACAACTTGCCCAAGACCAACTCGCTGTTCGAGAGGCGTGTCATCAACAGCAAAATGAGCGTCTTGCGATCTTTTTCCACCGCGACTGAACTGGCGCTTTGCACTGCGGACAGGAACATCATGAGGGCCATTTGCAGCGGTGCCAAAATCTGAAACAGATTCGAACCGAACGATGCCATGTCGCTGATGTTGCGAACGAGTTGGCTGCCGGTGAGAACCATCCAGGCCGTGCAGATCATCAACAGCAGCGCCAGCCCGTAGGTCGTCCGCAAAAAATAAAACTGCGTGCGCCGTGGTGCGACGATGGCTTCGCGAGTAAAAACGGGTCCGATCAGCAAGAAGAAACTCCTGAGCCTTTTCGACTATTGTAACTCAGCCAGGCTGAGCAAGGCCATCGCGGTTCCGTAACAGCGGCCCAGTTCGTGCGAGTCTACAAAGCAGCCATCGATTTCCGGCAAATCCAAAATCAGCTTGCGATGTTGCTCGGCCAAAGCCCGCCGCGCGGTTTCGTCCGAAATTCGCGCGATCATCTCCGATCGAGCATGCATGTCGTACCAAAAGAAGAACCCGCCATACGCCATCGTCGAGGTGTGATTGTCGTATTTGTAAGCGATGTTGAGGTACTTGTGATTATCCAACGAGACCCGCGCGGATTTTTCCAATTGCCGGTCGTCCAATTTTTGCCACATCCAAAGGGCCATATCGCAAATCGGAATGCGGCCCGCGCTGGCTTCGATCGTATCTCGTTTGGACGGTGGTTTTCCATTGCGCGATGAATAAGGATAAGCACCCGTATCAATGCGATCCTTGGACAGCGATGCGAGGCCCCGTTCGACTTTTTGAGTGTCGACAATGCCTCCCGCTTTTTGGGCTTGGTGCAAAGCGGTTAGCGCAGTCGCGGTCACGAACGGATTCGCATACTCGTGATACCATCCGCCGTTGGGGAGTTGAATTTGCTCAAGCCCTTTCACGGCGCGGTTGAGCGCGGCTTGGTATTCGGTCGTGTCGCCGAATTTTCGCTGCACTAAACTGGCCAGGAAACGAACGCGATAAGCTTGAGCCCACAGGATTTCATCTTTATCTTGCAAGGCAATGTTCTTGTCGTCGCTGACAAACTGAGCGGCGCGAGTAATTGCCGCGCGAACGGACTCATGACGCGACGGCTCAAGTCGTTCCAAAGATTCCAGCAACGACATTCCGACCAATGATGTCACGGCGACATACACGTTCGGCAAGCTATCGAAGCCGCCGAAATCATAATCCGAATCGAAAAAGCCTCCGCTTTCGGCTTGCATTCCCAGCAAAAAATCGACGCCGCGTTGCCACAGTTCCGGTTCGCTGTAGGTTCCAAGCGGAGCCGCACTGCCGACTGAGTCGATGCCGGATCGATACGCGCCTTCAGGCAACGGTGAGAATACTTCGAAGCCGCGCACGAACGGGCCAAAACCCTCGGCTTCCGCAGCCGCTTTCCATGCAATCGGCGAATCCGGTTGCATCGTCGATGCTTTGCTCCAAAATTCTTTCGCCTTTTGCTGATCCCCCTTTCGAAAGGCAATCATCCCCGCAAGCAAAAATTTCTCGGATGCGAAAGCATCGTTCCCCGTTGGCGTTGGAATCGTTATCGAATCGTCACCGGCCGCGAAGTCCGCCCAGACTTTATTTAACTCGGTCCGGGCTAGGTCTTTGCCGTCGGTCGACGAAAATTTAGAAGGGAATGCATCGGCAATTAAACGTTCGATCCAGATTGGATGCAAGGTCGTGAGATGATCGATGCGCAAGCGAACTTTTTGTTCCGCGTCGACGATCAAGAATCCCGGCTCGACGAACTTGTACGGTTTAAGATCGAAAGTCTCTGCCTGATCTTTGGTCGGATTGCTGCGAACGGGGACAAAGTCTGCGTTAAGTCTGTCGACAATCGCGGGCCAGGAAAATGGTCCCGCCAGCATGTAGCGATCGATCTCGGTCTTGCGATCCATAAATGTTCCGGGCACCGTCGAGACGTACCAAAAAATCGGTTTGCCGGTCGCCTTGGATTTTTCCAAAGCCGCATCCCAGCTCGTTTCCCATTTCACCCCGGTCCCAATCTTTGCCGCCGTCGCGCTCGGTTTGACGCGGATTTTTCGATTGAAATCGTTCTGCGTATTGGCATCCTGAGCGATCAGTTCGCCGACCGTCAATAATACAAACGCCAAAATGGTCGCACGACGGAATCGGATGCAGCGCATGATTGTCTTTTCTCCCCAGGCCAAACCCACTTCGGGTGGATCCCAAACTGAAACGCAACAGACGGCCCATCATCTTAACGCAGTCGAACGCATCTTGGTCTAGCCCGTTATTACCGGCGAAATTCCCGCTCAAATTCCGCTGGACTCATCTGAATATCCCGTAAGATGCTGCGCAAAGTACCGATTTTGAGAATGCGACTGCCATGGACCGGAACGCACGTACGATGCTGTCCGGATTCAAGGAAATGGTGGCTACCGCGAACACGCACAACCTGAAATCCGCGTTGCTCGAGAAACGTAACCATCTCACGGCCGGATGGACGCGGCAGCTTAGCCATGCGCGAGTTCCGTTAGATTCCAGTCGACAGTATGGACCGTCGGCGTGGTAACGCGCGACAGGGCGTCTTGAAGACCGAAAGTTTCGATATACCCTTTAAGCGCTTCACGAAGATCGGCAATTGCTTGCTCCGATGTCGCTCCTTCTCCATAGGCCGGAATGTCCGGCACGCGCGCGGTATACCCACCTTGTTCAGGGTCCGGAATCAACTCGATGGCAAGCATTGGGGCTCCTTTTGCATTCCTATTATACCACAGTGCACAGCGACAAAATCTTTCGCTCGGGTCGAGGACGCCGATGGTAAACTAACTGATTGGGTGCCGCTCCAGTGATTGAGGGTCGCGGTCGCCCCGAATGACGCATGCAATCTCTACCCAATCATCTTTGCGGCGGAGAATCGCAATTTTGGCATCCGGCTAACTTCCTCGCTTGTCGGCGTCGAACTTGTCGATCTCGTCATTCAATTCTCGGAAGACCGTCTCGCCGTCAAACCACTTCCCTTCATCCAGTTGCTTGGCACCCTTCTGAACTTCCATTCTCAATTTCTCTCGCGACATCAGCAGCGGAAGTCCTTCTGCGACGGCCGCTTCTTCTGATTCAAACCGACCTTCCAGCACAAGATTCTTCACAAAATCAGTAGCTTCATTTGGCAAATTCACGTTCATAGCCGTTCTCCAGATCAGCCGGGGCATCCGACAAAGCGTTCTCGCACCGCCCATTCATTGACATCTTAGGCGCCGTGCCTGTCGCGACTCCATTATACAATCAACCGGAGCACTTGACATTTCAACTCTTGATCGAGACCGGCACGCGATCCAGCCAGTTCCAACGGTCTTTGGTCTTGCCGGAGAATAGGCCAAAGAACTGTTGCTGCAACTGGCGCGTGATTGGGCCAGGGCATTCGCTGCCGATCGGAATCCGATCAATGGAGCGAACGGGAGTGATTTCGACAGCCGTCCCCGTGAGGAATACTTCGTCGGCAACGTAAAGCATTTCTCTCGGCAATGCTGCTTCGCGAACCGGCAGCGACATGGACTCGGCCAGTGTCATGACCGTGTCTCGCGTGATGCCGTTGAGAATTGCGGATGCCAGCGGCGGAGTGTGAATGATGCCGTGACGAATAATAAACAAGTTCTCCCCTGCCCCTTCGGAGAGGTAGCCGTCGACGACGGCGATTCCTTCTTCGTATCCGTTGCGGCGAGCTTCCATGGAGATGAGTTGGCTGTTGAGATAATGCCCGCCGGCTTTGGCCAGCATCGGCTGACTTGCGGGCGTCGTTCTCTGCCACGAAGAAATACAAGCGTGAATTCCTAGCGAGGTCGAATGCGCGCCGTGCAAGCTGCCGAATGGAAACGCGGCGATGGCAACTCGCGTCGGGGTTGCTTCAGTGCGAGCCAATGCCAATTCGCCGAAGCCACCGTAAACAAGCGGGCGAATGTAGGCTTGCCGCAAATCGTTTTCGGCGATGACTTGTCGACAGGCATCACAGATTTCCTCAAACGTAAACGGAATTTCGAGCTGATAAATTTTGGCCGAATCAAACAAGCGGCGAATGTGATCGGTCAGTCGAAAGATTGCGGGCCCTTGCGGAGTTTCGTAAGCGCGAATGCCTTCGAAAACGGATGTTCCGTAATTCATGCAATGGGACATCACATGCTCGGTCGCGTCTGCCCAAGGGACGAGCTGCCCATTGAACCAAATGAACTTCGTAGAATTTATGGCCACATTTTTCCAATATTTTGACGAGGAAGCAGAATCCGCGAACGAATACTCGATAATGATTGAGCGAGTTTGCCCATTTCGTATGGCGAGCCGCGCGGGGTTTGAGCCACAATAAACACCAGCAATACAAAGTAGTTCCATCATATTCCGCCAACGCCAATCCTTGAACATGGGGCAAGTCATTTGACATGGGTTTGACTCGCACGATTTCTGGAGTGATTTTTTTGATCGCCGCCGCTTTGTGCGGGCTTGCGCTGATTCTGCTTCCAAATTGGCTCATCGACCAATATCAGGCTGCACGAGGATTGGGCCAAGTTTGGGGAACTCTTTATTTAATCGTCGTTGGCACCGGACTGTTATTGCTCTTGGGAAGTACCGTTTGGCTCGTGTGGCGATTGTGGGGCCGCTCGATCGCCAAACGATATCGCCGCGAGCGTCGCAACAAGAACCCTAGCGAGCTGTCGGTCGAACAAATGCAGCGCGAGACCGACGAGAACTTGGCCGCGGTCAAGGAAATGCGCGAGGCAACTCGCGATACTGCGGTCGCCGGCGAACTCGCCCCGCTGGTTGACGCCGTTCAGTACAAACGACAGCAACAGACTTTGGAAATTGTCGCGTTCGGAACCATCTCCAGCGGCAAGTCCTCGGTGCTGAATGCTTTGGCCGGTAGCGACTTGTTCGCGACAGACGTACGTGGCGGCACGACCACGCGGCGCGGCGAAGTCCCTTGGAATAAACTTGACAAAGTGATTCTGGTCGACACGCCGGGCTTGGGCGAAGTCGACGGCGCCGAACACGTAAAGATCGCGGCGAATTCGGCCAAGGATGCGGACTTGATCTTGTTGGTTGTGGACGGACCGCTGCGCGAAAGCGAGCATCGGCTGCTAAAGACATTGGGCGGAATGGAAAAACGAATCGTCGTCTGCTTGAACAAGGCCGATTGGTACCTCGCCGAGGACCGCGAAAAATTGCTTGGGCAAATCCGCGGCCAAGCACAGCCCAATGTGCAAGGCGCTGATGTCATAGCGATCCAGTCTGAGGCCACCGCACGCATACGCAAACGTGTTCTGGTCGACGGCTCAGCAACCGAAGAGTCGGTTCCAATTCCGATTGACATCGAACCGTTGGCCAATCGCATGTTCGAAATTCTGCGGCGCGACGGAAAAGAGCTGCTCACCGCGAATCTGTTGCTGCAATCGCGCGGTTTGGTGGAAAATGCGCGACAGCGTGCGCAGCAATCGCTCGACAACGAAGCGGCCAAAATCGTGGACCGTCACATGTGGGCCGCAGGCGGATTGGCGGCCGTTGTTCCGTTTCCTATCGTAGATTTGGCAGCGGGCGTAGCCGTTTCGACGAAGATGATCTTGGAACTGGCCGAGGTTTATCAACAAAAAGTCGATCTGGAAACTGCGCGACGCTGGCTTGGCGAAATGGGAAAGAACTTAGTGGGGATATTGGGCGTCAATATCGCAGCACCAGCAATCGTTGCCATCATAGGATCGTTGATCAAAACCGTGCCAGTCGCCGGGACCATCGCCGGAGGCTTGATGCAAGGCATCGTCCAAGCCTTGTTGACCAAATGGATCGGCGCGGTGTTCACTGATTATTTTCGCAACGAAATGCGGACACCCGAAGGTGGCTTGTCTGGCCTGGCGCGTCGACAATGGGAACGTGTTACGACGGCTGACGAGTTACGGCGCTTGGTCCAAGTCGCAAGATCTAAACTGAGCGGACACTCCAAGCCATGAATCATTCCACAAATCACGAACACGAGCAGTTTCGCCGGGCGTTGGCTTCGGTCGAATCGACGCTTGCCAAATTGCGCGAGTGCCCGCCCAAGGAACGCGATCGGCTGCGGCATGACATCGACCAACTTCAGCAGATGTTCGACAAGGCCACCAGCGGGCGGGTCGAAATCGTTGTGTTCGGCGAAATCAGCACCGGAAAGTCCGCGCTCATCAACGCGCTGGCTGGTCGGCGCGTTGCCGAAGTCGACGTCCAAGGGGGCTGGACTAAAACCGTTCAATCGTCCAAGTGGGAGAATTGCGAATACCACGTGCCGGGTTTCGAAAGGTCCGCCGTCGTTCTCGTCGACACGCCTGGGATCAACGAAGTTGGCGGTCAAGAACGCGAGGAGTTGGCCGAAACCACTGCCCGCAAGTCCGATTTGATTTTGTTTGTGATCGATTCGGACATTAACGAAACTGAATACGTTTCGCTGGTCGAGTTGGCCGCGGTCCACAAACCCATCATTCTCGTGATGAACAAGCGGGATTTGTACGATGTTCGCCAATGGTCCGCTTTGCAAGAAGTCGTCGCGCGGCGCGTGGGCGACCTGATTCCCAACAATCACATTGTCTCATCGGCTGCCGACCCGCGCCCGATCGAACACATCGTTGAATCGCCGCACGGCATAACCGAGTCGACTTGGCAGCGTCCCGAACCAGACATCTCGCAATTGAAGAGTCTGATTCTGTCCACGTTGGAAAAGGAAGGACTCGAACTCATTGCGATCAATGCAGCGATGTTCGCGGCGGACAAGAGCGACCGTGTCGCGTCGCTGCGGATCGAGTTGCGAAATCGTCGCGCCGATCAAGTCATCTGGACCATGGCTGCGACCAAGGCCACCGTCGTAGCCCTTTCACCCACCGTGGTTGATATTGTCAGCGGGATCGCGACCGATGCCGTGATGATCGTGATGCTGTCCAAAGTTTATGGGCTGAACTTTTCAATGGTCCAAGCGCGGCGTTTGGCCAAAGCCATTGCGCAAGCCGCTGGGATTTTTGCTTTGGGCGAACTGGTTTCTTGGGGCGCAAGCGCCATTAAACTTGCGACCGTGCATCTTGCCACCCCGCTGACCATGCTGCCGCAAGGCTCCGCCGCCGGTTTTAGTTCTTACATCATCGGTCAAGCGACCAAGCATTATTTCGAACATGGCGGCTCGTGGGGCGCCGATTCACCCAAACATATCGTGCGACAGATTCTCGACCAAACCGATCGCGATTCGGTTTTGACTCATCTCAAAGACGAAATCCGCAAACACCTGACCTGGAACCGCCACGCAAAATCGCAGTAAGTGACGATTTTAAGAAGCAAAAGTTTGGACAGAAAATTTATCTGACAATGGTCGGCATGGCAGCAACACCATTAGCCGATTTCGGCCAACTCGTTTAGCACTTCTTTTAGTGGCGAACCCAGCCCAAACTGACTTGCTCATTGGCCGATGAGATCAGCAGCTCGGAAATTCCGTTACGCGTCGGATGACTCTCGGCTCGATTGCCTAGTCTGTGTGAATTCCAGCTACGGGGCGTATAAACGGCACTATCGTTAGAATTGGATTTCTTCGGCTTTCAAGCACAATCTTGCGCGACGCACTGGCTAAGGTGGGCGAATTTCCCCAGTCAGAGCTCGAATGCAACGTAGGCTTTGGTGATGGCTGCATAGGTACATAGGTGGCACAACGATCAATTGTGTCGACGGCGGTCTGAGTTATCACTCTCGCGACAGCAACAATATGAAAACTGCTCGACGGATTCTGAACTACTTTCTACGCCGCGACGAAGGTGTCACGACGGTCGAGTACGCCGTCATGTTGGCCATGATTCTAGTAGCGGCAATTGCCGCGATTCTCAACGCGGGCACGATGCAAAAAGCCCTTTGGTTTGATTCCGCTGACGATATGTCTGCGATCACGCCGCAATCTCCCATGCTCTAATTCGTGCGTTATTCAAATCGGCTTGCCGTCCCAACGTACGAAGGCTTCCATCGCAAAATACTCCGGCAATCCGATCGCGTTGAACCGCTGAGCTGTTCCCTGATTGCGATCTTGAGCCCGTTGCCAAAACTCGCGCGGGTCCGCGCCTGGAAACAGGGCTTCGTCCTTTTGGCTTTCATGCATGAAAATCGCTTTTCGTTTGCGCTCCAAGTCGCTAGGGCTGAGCGGAACGGCGATCTCAATTTCGTGCAGCTCATACTCTTGCCAAGCACCGCGATACAGAATTACTTCCGGGAGCGCTCGCCCCTTACTTCGAAGCTCGGCCAGCGTGGCAAAAATTGCTTCGGCACAGACACGGTGCGTGCCGTGCGGGTCGGTCCAGTCGCCCGCGACATAAATCTGATCGGGCGAAACCGTTTCAATCAGTCCGCGAATGATGGCGATGTCGTCCGTTCCCCAAGGGTGCTTTTCGACAGTTCCCGTTCGATAAAACGGCAAATCCAAAAAGTGACAATGCTCTGGGCTGCAACCGATTTTGGTCGCCCCGGCTTTGGCTTCGCTCCAGCGAATCAACGACTTGATCCGTGCGACATCTTCCGCGTCAGGTTCACCGGGAGACTTCTTGGCCAGCGATTGCCGGACTTTATGCTCTACCGCGATCGATTTTTCTTGGTCGATATCGAACAGCCGATTATATTCAGTCAAGATATCGGCGAGCCGCATCGCATCGTGATCGAACACGGCGATATTGCCGCTCGTCATGTACGCGATGTGGACGTCGTGATCGTCTTCGTTAAGGCGAATCAGCGTTCCCCCCATACTAATAACGTCGTCGTCAGGATGCGGGCTAAAACAAACGATGCGTTTTTTCGCCTGTTGTCCGGCAGGGTGGCTCTCGATCGTGTCGAGCATCCAGCGAAATACTTTCTGACAAATATTTTGAGCTGGCCCTTGTTCACGCAGCAATTGGTGCAATCCATGCTGACGGAAGTCTTCGTCGTCGATTTTCAACAAGGCTTTGCCTGTCATCTCGCAAAGCCATAACACCGATCGCTTGATCAAGCCATTATCCCATACGACACGTTGGTTGATCCACGGCGTTTTGCGAACCGATAGCTCTCGAGCGGCCGCCCCGTCGAGAAAGATTGCCACGTCGTTGTGATCCTTGAGCGTTGACGCGGGCACGCGCTCCGTCGCAGGACCTTCGATCGTTTCGCGAACGATGGCTGCTTTATGCTCTCCAACCGCCATCAGCATAATCTTTCGCGCGGCGAGGATCGTTCCTAAACCCATCGAGAGCGCATAACTCGGCACATTCTCCAAGCCAAAAAAATCGTTGGTTGCGGCGCGACGAGTTTGTGGATCCAGCGTGCATAGCCGCGTTCGACAAGCGCGGCTGCTATGCGGCTCATTGAAGCCAATGTGACCGTTGCCACCAATGCCCAGCAGCATCACATCGATCCCGCCAGCTTCCTCGATGGCCGATTCGTAATCGCGGCAATGCTGATCCATTTGGTCCAAGCCGATCGTACCGTCGAGAAAATGGGTCCGCGAAAGGTCGATATTGATTCGGTTAAAAAAATGATCCAACATCCAGCGATGGAAACTTTGCAATCGTTTGGGATCAAGCCCAAAGTATTCGTCGAGATTAAAAGTCACGACATTCGAAAAGTCCAACCCTTCTTGCTCGTGCAGGCGAACCAACTCGCGATAAACGGCAACCGGTGTCGAACCGGCCGGCAAACCCAAGACGGCTTTCAGACCCAAAGCGTTTCGGTCGCGGATAACTCGTGCCACGATTCGCGCCGCATGAACTGCCAACGCCGACGGCTGGTCAAAGACATAACATCTAGGTCGCGATCCGGCGATTTCGCAAAACTCGGAGCTGGCGTCCAACGGCATCACCTTCACACTTCCCTGGTAAGGCAAATCCTCCGAGCGATTTTGCCTGAGAAAAACACGAATTTTCGGACTGCTCGGCAGCGGCACGACAAGCCGCAATTATGTCAGATCGATACTGATTTTGCCATGCTCGCCGAACGAACATGATTTGCGAGCCAATGATTGCGGGCTTGAGTCGCGGTTCAGCGAGGTTCACAATGGATCAGCTTACGAAGGGACAAACCGATGCCGTACAACCTGATCTCACTTGCCCTATTGGTAATGTTTGCAATCTCGATTGCATGTGCGGCACAAGAAGTAGACTTGGCGAAGCAACCGAGCCCACAGCGCGTGCGCTTTGCGACATTCAACACAGCGCTCCATCGGGCGAAGGCCGGTCTCCTGGTTGATGAAGTCAAAAACGGCAGGTCGCAAGCCATCGCAGGAATTGCCGAAGTCATCCAGCGCGTCCGGCCCGACGTGATTTTGCTAACTGAAGTAGACTACGACGAAGCAGGTGCGGCGGTCGAGGGACTTCGCAAGAACTATCTAATGACGGCGCAGAACGGCCAAGCAGCGATTGACTACCCTCACGTTTTTTTTGCCGCTGTGAATACGGGAGAAGATTCTAAGTTGGACTTGAATCGTGATGGGAAAAGCCACTCGCCCGACGACGCATTTGGGTTCGGATTATTTCCCGGCCAATACGGAATGGCCCTGCTGTCGCGATTTCCGATCAGCCCATCTTCGCGAACTTTTCAAAAGTTTCTTTGGCGCGATATGCCGGGCGCTTTGTGGCCCACTTTCCCCGAAACCAAAGAGGAATATTACTCGGCGGAAATCAAGCAAGTCTTTCGCCTTTCATCCAAGTCGCATTGGGATGTGCCGATTCAAATCAGCGACCGGATCGTTCATGTCATCGCTGCGCACCCGACGCCGCCAATCTTTGACCAAAAAGAAGACCGCAACGGACGACGCAACCACGATGAAATACGCTTGATCGCCGACTATCTCAGCGGCGCTGACTACATCTATGACGACAAAAAAATTAAGGGAGGTCTCACACCTCAATCCTCATTTGTCGTAGCGGGCGATTTGAATTCAGATCCCGCCGACGGCGAAAGCTGGATGGCGGCGGTTCGGCAGTTGATCGATCATCCGTTAGTCGATGGCACAGTAGTTCCCACGTCGGCCGGGGCAAAACAAGCCAGCGAAAAAAGCGGACAGATCAATGTGAAACACACCAGCGATTCCGCGGCCGATACAGGTGATTTCAACGACAAAACAGTCGGGAATTTGCGATTGGATTACGTCCTGCCGTCGAAGGACTTGAACGTGGTCGGCAGCGGCGTCTTTTGGCCAACCGAGGAAGACCCAAACGCGCCGTTAGCCAAGGCTTCTGATCATCACCTTGTCTGGATCGACGTTGAGTTTTGAATAAGCACCGCTGTCTTGGTTTAACCTGACCGCTTCGAGCCGTTCCGCGAGGCCACAACGCCCAGAAGCCGGGCGGTTCAACGAGGAACGGAAATCCCCTCGCAACACTTAGTCACGCAGCATCCAAGAATGTATACTCCCCTTGCCCCAAAGCTGTAAACCAATTGACATGATTTCTACTCAGAAGCGTCCTGACTCCAAGGCATCGCCCGTGGCCCAAGGCAAACCTTCCAAAAAAAAAGCCGAGCGGAGCAACCCCAACGCGGTTTTTGACGTCTACCGCGCGCGGTATGGGCTGACCGATCAATGGCATGACTTCGCGCGCTGGCAACGTCATTTGCGAAAGCCAAACCGTTTTGCGCGACTTCAAGAGCGCTTTGGAGCAGGACAAAACTCGCCTTTGGCTTGGGGCATCCCCTCCCTTGAATTTGAGGCCGACGCAGCCGCCGCACTTCAGACAAGCTTCAAACTGGCGCGTCGATCACAAACGAAAATTTTGGAATCGGACGTTTGCCAACAACTGGTTCACGATTATCTAGCCGAAGTAGAACCAGAAATCGGTGAAGCCGTTTCGTCAAGCTTACGTGCCGTTCATTTGGCGCAGTTGGCACCGACGTTGATTTCGCTCGCACCAACGGAACTGGGTTGGCCGCTCTTGGAAAAGCTCTGCAAACAGGTTGAAGATAGCCAAATGGCGACGTTTGCGAATCCGCGCGTCGAACAATTGCTGCAACTAGAACTTCCGTTGACGTTGGCTTGCCAGTTTCCAGAAATGGAGTCGTTTCGGCCGCTTGTGCCGGAAGTGGCCAGCCAATGGGAAAAATCTCTGGCCCGTTGGCTTGACGAGGCGGGCACTTTGGAAATGCACTGGTGGCTACAACATCGTGCAATTTTTGCCGGTTGGGTTCGCGTTTACCGTCTCCTACGATTGCTTGGTCAACCCGAACCGGCCGACGGAACGCTTCAGCAGATGATCGGATTTTTTCGGCAGACCCAGCGCGCGGCTTGTTCGAACGGAGAAACCCTACTGATTCCCCAAGACTTGTCGTGTGGATTTCGCCGACTCATTCGGCTTGCAGAAACGTTGCTTGGCGAAAAAGCAGGTTTGCGCGACAAGACCAAAAAGAAACGCGTCTCCGCATTGGGCTCATCCGCCGAGGCTGCCGGACTTACACTTATGCAGACTCGCTGGGGACAACGCTGCGTTAAAATTGGTTTGCAGCATGATGGCTCGCAATTCGCCATGCACTTGTGGCGCGGCCAGTCGCTGCTGCAAGGGATATGTTTTCCCGAAATAAAACTTGGTGGGCAACGCCTGCAGCCGCGCGACCGCTGGGAAGTCTCGTGCTGGCACGGTGATCGCGACGTTCAAATACTCGACTTGGAACTTAAGCTCGACCACGACGTACGCCTGGATCGTACCATTGTCTTGGGAGTTGACGACGAGTTTCTTTTTATGGCCGATACGGTAACTAGTAATTTGCCGCAAGAGATAACGTACTCGTTGGACCTGCCGCTGGCTCCAGGGATTACCGCCAGAGCGGAGACAGAAACGTGCGAGTATTATTTACTGAACCATGATCGATTGATTTCGCTGGTCTTGCCGTTAGCCGCGCCCGAATGGAAAAGCGCGCGTGGTTCCGCATCTCTGCAAGGAAAAGCGCGGGAGTTGACGCTGCATCAAACCGCGTCAGGCAAATGTCTGTTCGCGCCGTTGTTTTTCGACTTGAAACCCAATCGCTGCTTGAGTGCGCGGACTTGGCGACCGTTAACTATTGCCCGGCAGCGAACTGTCGTGCCATCCGACGAGGCCGTCGGCTATCGCGTTCGGATCGGCTACAAGCAATGGCTGTTGTTTCGTTCCTTTGGCCAGCAGGAACCCTACACTATTTTGGGTAAGCATTTGTTGTGCGAATTCTACCTGGGCCGAATCGAACCCGATCAGTCCATCACCGATTTGATTCGAATTGGTTAATGACTTGAGTAGAAATTCCCTTCCACATGGTTCCCATTCCTCAATTGCAAGGAATGGAATTGGGGACAAATGTTCCCTCGCTTCATTGGTGAAGAGAGGGTTAGTTGCCAATGGTTCCCTAGCTTCGTTAGTGAGGGTTAGTTGCCAATTGTTCCCTCTCTTGAATTGGGGAGAGTGTTAGGGTGAGGGGTTTTAAGGGTTCATTATGCGCGAACGACTAAAATCGAACCTGGATCAAGTCCATTCGCGCATCGCATCCGCCGCCCAACATTCCGGGCGAGAACCGCAAGCCGTCCGATTGATCGCCGTCACAAAGTACGTCGATGCGGCGACCGCCGCCATCTTGGTTGAACTCGGCTGTTTGGACTTGGGCGAAAGCCGCCCGCAATTGCTTTGGGAAAAAGCCGCCACTCTCAACTGCCCCGCAGTTCGCTGGCATCAAGTCGGACCGCTTCAACGGAACAAGATTCGTCGCACGTTGCCAATTGTTTCGCTCATTCACTCCATCGACAGTTTTCATTTAGCCCATGCCGTCGATCGAATCGCGAACGAGTTGGCTCGAACGATCGATATCTTGCTTGAAGTCAACGTATCGAACGAAGCGAGCAAACAAGGCTTAGCTGCGGCACAAGTCGAACCGGCGCTAGTCGAGATCGCCGCGTTGCCTTCCGTGCGCGTCATCGGTTTGATGTGCATGAGCGGCCTGCAAAGTAACGCACCCGAAAAGCAACGCGAGTTCGCCAGCCTCCGCGATCTGCGCGACCGTCTACAGCGCGTCGTCCCACAAGGCAATCAATTGCGTGAGTTATCGATGGGCATGAGCGACGACTTCGAATCGGCAATCGCCGCTGGCGCAACCATGGTCCGGGTGGGATCGATACTGTTCGCCGACACGGAACGATAACATCCCGCTCAATCAATTCTTCGAACCCAACTTTTCCACGTCGACCACCATGACGATGTCGAGAATGTCGGGGAGAATTTCGGAGTCGATGACGATGACGACTCGATCGCCGGCGTGAAATTTGGAGTCTTCTTTGGCCCAATGGTTGATGAGGCGGCGAAGGTGATTCGGTTGCTGAATGCTTCCGCTGAGTACAGGAGTCACGCCCCAGAATAAACACATTCGGCGAAGCGCACTGGGCTGATCGGTAACGGCAATCGTTGGAATGAAGTCTCGTTGCTTGGATTTGATTAACGCGGCTTTTCCATTGGATGTCGCGATGACGACCATGCGTGCGTCCAATCGCTCGGCGATCTGCGCCGCGCCGTAGATTACCGCCGATTCGATATCGGCTGCAGATTTTTTGTTCGTGTTCGACTCAAGCGAACGGTTGTGCTCAAGCAATTTCTCAGTCTCCATCATCACTTTGCGCATCATACGGACGGCTTGGCGCGGGAACTGACCGATGGCGGTTTCGCCCGACAACATACAAGCGTCCGCACCATCCAAGATCGCGTTGGCGACGTCGCTGACTTCGGCTCGCGTCGGTTGCAGCGAGTCGTGCATGCTTTCGAGCATTTGTGTGGCGACGATCACAGGTTTTCCGGCGGCTTGGCACGCCCGAATGATTCGCTTCTGCGCGATGGGAGTTTTTTCGACTTCGATTTCAACCCCAAGATCACCACGCGCGACCATGACCGCATCGGCTGCGGTAATGATGGCCTCCAAATTTTCCAAAGCTTCGCGCTTTTCAATTTTCGCGACGACAAAAGCTTCGCCGTCATGCTCAGCCAAAATTTGTTTGAGCTGTGCTATTTCTTTCGCTTCGCGGACGAAGCTCAGACTAACAAAGTCGATCGATTGGCTCGCCGCCCAAACAGCATGGTCGCGGTCGATTTGGCTTAACGCTGGCACGCTCAAGTTGACGCCAGGCAGATTGACACCTTGTCGGCTGCGCACCGTGCCGCCGTCGACCACCATGCACTTAGCAAAGTCCTTACCTTTCTCCACGACGTTGAGCCGAACCAAACCGTCGCGGAGCATGATCCAATCGCCGACTTTTATTTCATCGATCAGCGTTGGATAGCTGCAAACCAATTGGTCAGCTTGAGCTGCCTGCTCGCCTCGAACAAACGTCAAATGATTTCCAGGAACGCATTGCAATGTTTCCACAGACAATTGCCCCAGGCGAATCTTGGGACCAGCCAGATCGACCAAGATCCCAACCGGCACACCCGTATGTTGGCGCGCCCAACGGATATCATCTACCGCAGCCTGATGCTGCTCTGGAGTCCCGTGAGCCATATTCAGACGGAACACATCGACACCTTGCAGGATCAGTTCCGCAAGCTGTTCGCGTTTCGCGCAAGCCGGTCCGATCGTCGCGATCGTTTTCGTCCGCGTCAAATCACCCAGCGACTTCCACCGCGTTTGCGCAAGTCCAGCATTCGAATCGACTTGGCTCATTTATAATTTTTCCCTTCCAAAGTCGCCTTATGATAAGCGATCATCGCCAACTTCCGCAGTGGCATTGCCAGTGTGACCCGCAGCGCAATCGTTATGCCAAGCCATGGGCCATTGCGCGGATTTTTCGCTTCCTGCGTATTTTTTATTGTGCATTGGGCCCCATCGAGCTTATTCCAGTGGAGCCCTGGTTTGAATACTAATTGCCAAACTTCGTTCCACCGATGAAAGATAGGCGAAGACGATGAATCAACACGATTGCTCCACACGTCAGTCAACCGAAAACTGCAAAGATTCGACGTCGACGCGTGGGTTGAGGACTAGCTTGCGCGGCATGAGGGCCAAAAGATTTTCAAACTGCACCCGCCTTTTTTTTCGGCGTTCTCGCCTACAAAAAGTTGTTGGGTCGCTGAGCCAAACAAGAAGCGAAAACTTTCGTCGGCGCCGGGTGAACCGTTAACTTCTAAGTTCGGACTGATCCCGCCGTAAGCGGCGTAGAACGATTCAGAAAATGCATGTCTTTTTTTTCGTCCTTTGTCCTTGTCGGAAACGGGATTAGTCGTGCGCACTAGCTCGCACACGCTCCGGCACGGCTTCGCGGCTCATCTCCTCGCCCGCAGCGCCGACATCTGCAGCGTGCAAGAATAGCTCTGTCACAAAAGTTTCGTCACCACCCAGTTTTAAACCCACGTCAGTCCGACCAACCTCCGTCAGGCTTATGAGAAGGTTCATCCTCTGACAAAAGCTGTATGCTAGTTCAAGGAAGGTTACCGAGATTCGTGCTCAAAATGACAGGACGACTTCTCCCACGTGCAAGTCAATTACTAGCGAGCCAATGTCGAAGTCCTGTGCGCCGCTGCCTCCGTTCATCGTGTTGCCGCCGAAGTTGACGAACGAAGCAATCTTCCGAACGGACTAAATCAACGACACGATTCGCTCCCCTTCTTGCCAATCCGTCACCAAGTCGCCAGCGAACAAATCGGTCTCCTGCTCGCCAAAGAACAGATCGAGCGAGTCGAGTCCTCCGGTCAGAGTATCGACTTCGCCGTTTCCAGTGACCTTGTCGTCCGCGAGGAGATCGGAACGAAGGGTCGTAACACGTGAAACATGGTTATCGCCGTCACTGATTTGTGTCCAAACCGTTCTGATTGCGTTGAGATTTGACAAGCTGGAATCGTTGATGGTTCCGCCAATGAGGATGTCTTCGTCGAGGCCACCGTCGAGCATGCTTGAACGTGCGCCGGCGACTAACAGGTCTCGGCCGGCGCCGCCAAACAGTCTGTTGCCGCCACTGCCGACGAGGATGTCGTTGCCCGCTCCGCCATCGATGGAAATATTGGCTGCTAATATGCTGCCACTCATCACAAAGCTGTCGTCGAGAGCCCCTCCGCGGATGTCCACGTTCCAGTTCTCGTGGTCGCGAAAGAGTAGCGCCGCACTCCCGGTCATCCCGGTGATGACGCCCCAGGGGTATGATCCTTGGTAATCAACAATGGTCACATCGCGTGCGGTGGTGGTGTTGCCCGAATCATCCAATGTCAGCGTCACCGCATCGTTCACATCGTAGCTGGAGACTTGGATCACTCCCGCAACGTTTGCCATAGTCCCCCCCAAGGCCGGCGCAGCGCTTCCCAGCGTCACTGTGTCGCCATCGGCCGCCGCCATATTCAGAAAGAGATTCGCGGGAAGGCTCTGGATGTTCGTGAAGTTTCCGCCGACCAGCGGCTGGTAATAAGCGAGCTGGGTCAAACCGTTGTAAGTAATCGTGGACATGCCAGGGCGCTCCACGCGCACGCCGCTGCTATCAAGCGGATTGGTACGCAACGTGTACGTTTGCGGGCTCGGATTGGGATAGTCGTAGAAGTAGGCGAAATCGGCGTCCGCCTGCGGGCTGTGAAAGGTGACCGGACCGAGGATCCTGCTGGCGTCCGGCCCATATCCTACGATGAACACGTCGTAGTCAGGACCGCCGGACACAACGATCTCAGCATTGGCCGCAACGCCACGCACAACGATTTCATTGCGCCCGTTACCGCCATTCGCTTCGCCGGCCTGGTAGTTCACGCGCCCCTGGTCGGAAAAATCAAACTGGAACTTATTCAATTTGGGGTACGCACCATTCACTAATTCATATGCGTACCGTTCGACGATCTGACGGTTGATAACATCGTGATCGGTCGTGATATATTTCGGCGTTGTGGACGCCTCGTCCGAAATGAACGTATCGATGAATCCCCCGCCCCAGATGGAAACGTAACCTTGAATTGCGTCAAGCGAATGCGTCGCGTCGCCGAGCCTGACCGTTTGGTAAACCCCACTCCCCAGCACCACGTCGAGCGGATGACTGCCGCCAAAGATCGCGACGTGGTCGTTGCCATTTCCCGTCAGCAATTTAATCGGAATGGCCAATTCTGACCCAGTATGAATGGGCGTCCCGTCAATTTGGAATCCGTTGCCGTTTCCAGCCCCGGCCAACGTCAAACCGTTCAAGGGGAATGAGTTCAGATGCACGCTGCCGGTCGGCGAACCACCGCCAGGAATGGTTCGGTAGATGCGCTGTGAGTCCATCCAATAGACATACTGGCCAGTGCTTGTCGTATCCCGAATCTCCACCAGATTCCCGCTGAGTTCCGAAGAACCTTCCAGAACGATGTTCCCTAGAATCTTGTCGAGCGTGCCGCCGGTTGTGCCAACCGTCCCGCCGATCGCGATGATGTTGTCGTTACCTTGGGGATCGATGACTAATCTGCCGGTCGTCCCCAAAACTTGAATACCGTCCCGGCCTTGGCCGGCGTAAATCGTTGTTATTGGATCGACGCCGTTGGTTGCAGTGTTGGCGACAGTAAAGGTGTCAAATCCGCTGCCACCCCAAACATTGAGAGCTCGCAAGTCAGCTTGCTTGTACAGGATTTGTCCCGGTGCCAAACCGTTGACGCTGCCAATAGTGCCAAAAAGGGAGGTCGTGACGTCCATCGTTACGGTGCGCGGAAGCGTATCGTTCGAGTCGCCCAGGTTGATTGTCGACCGACTGGAAGCGTTAGTAATTGCGAGGGTATTCGTAATCCCTTGCATGTTGCCTTCCAGTCCAACATTCACGATATCCGAGCCGTTTTGGCCATTGATTGTGGTAGCCGACGATATTCCATAGACACGGACGGTATCCGAGCCCAGTCCGGTGTTGAGAGTAACAGAGAGATTCCCCAGACCATTTTGCGGAGTATTAATGACATCAAGCACATTGATATACGGCCCCGCTGAAACCGTCAGCGCTGCAAGATCTCGCTCCACAAAACGGATTTCCGCGGGCGCGAAATCACGCAAGCTCCCCGAATCCAGTTTGACGAAGTGACCGATATCCTCGTTTGAACCATCGACATTCACTGTTGTATAGCCCCCGGAGGCAGGATTGCTGATATCAATCGAGCCGGCGATTTGATCAACTCGGCCACCGGAGCCAATGTTAACTGTGTCCAACCCGCCATTGCCATTGATGGTCAGTGGGCCAGAAGTACGGCGAACGTTCACGACGTCGATACCCGCACCTAAACGAAGCGTCGTGGCGGGAAGCCGATTGTTTTGAGGTGTATCCAGGACCGTGAAATTGCCACCAATCCCGCCAAAGAAAGTCAACGAACTCAAATCGCCTTCGTTAAAATAAACCCATGCAGACGAAAGCCGGAACAACCCCTCTGTCAAGGTAGCGTTTCGTCGACTCGCGTCGAGTGAATTGTCGAGAGTCAACGCCGTAAAATTGTTCGGGTTGGTGACAGTAACGGCCCCGCGAATCCCCAGCAAGCTACCAGCGTTTCCGACGAAGACGCGGTCCAGTCCATTTTGGCCGTCGATAAACAGCGCCGAAGACGTGGCGTCCACACGGACCGTATCTTCGTATCGTCCTGTTTTGAGATTAACGGCCAGATTGCGAGCGCGATTCTGAGGCGTGTTAAGAACCCTTATGGTGTTGCCGTCGCCAAAAACTCCGTTGCTTGCCAGGATCGTAAGCGATTGGATACCGCGCGGATCGAACTGGATTGCGGCTGGACCGAGGCCGGTTACGTCGGTGCCACTCAGGCGAATGTTTCCTGATGCGATGGAATCGCCTGAATCATCCAGGATGAGGTTTGTATAGCCATTCGAATTGCCGACGAAGATGGTACCAAGAATGGCCAGCAGGCCAAATCGGTCGCCGACGGTTACGCGGTCGACACCGGCAACGCCGTCGATGGTTAATCCTTTCGTGCCGGTGCTGAAGACATTCACGATATCGCTGGATACGCCGGCGAGAATTCTCGTCGATGTTCGTGTGGCACCTCGATTATTCACCGAGAACGTATTGCCACCGGACCCGCCTTTCAAAATCAGGTTATAGACGTTGGCTCTCGGATCGATGTATCCACTGTACCCGATTTTCGCAGCGCTTCCTGAAAACGTCACAAAGTTCTCGTCGACCGCAAAGGTCCGGGGAGCGGTGTTATTTTCATCTTGAAAGTTGATGTTCGTGCGGCCGCCGTCTTCAAAGACGTCTATGTTGCCCTGGATTTTCCGCAGGTTATGGAAGACGGAGCTGAGAAGCACTTTGTTTTCACCAGATCCCGCGTTAATCGTCAGCGGCATTCCCGCCCGCGTGGCTTCGATACTGATTTCGTCGTCCGACAATCCGCTTGCCACAAAGATTGAGCTGACCGAGCGCGTCGACTTTGTTTTGCCATATCCGTTGACGTCGACATAAATGTCATCAGCCCCGACACTCAGAACGATCTGGTCGGGTAGCCGATAGGGATTTAACGTCGTTCCCAAGTCACCATGAATCGTCAACTGACGGGACACTGGATCATACGTTGTCACGAAGGTTCGGTCGTAAACGTAACGAAGATTAATCGAATACCCGTAACCCTCCCCCAGGATGTGGGCATCCAGGTCAGAAATGGTCCGTCGCGTCTTTTGCCCAATTGACGAGTTCATCACATCGTTTGGGTGGATGACATCGTCCAAATGAACGTCGTCGGGGTTGAAAAACGCTGCTGTTCCGTCGTTAAATCTGAAGACATGATAGTCGTCGATGTGATTGTTGATGGCCAAGTTGGATCCCGAGGCGAATCCCAAGCCATGTCCAAGTTCATGGAGTACGACGGTGTAAAGGTCGGAGCCTGCAGGCCCGCCGATTGACGCGAATGGAGCAACGGGGTTCGGGAATTCATAATCGTTCCCGGGGCTGGCATCAAATGACCACATCCCGCCGGCTGCGTTATCGTCAATGTTCATGGTTCCAGAAAACGGCTTGCCATCGCGATCGATTCCTTTGGGTCCGCATCTGGCGAGTACGTTCGGCTCGTTGATGTTCTTGACGTTGATATTAATCGTGTAAGAGGAGCTAGGCGACCAACCACTTTGGCCAACTTTGCGATAATTGAACGATTCAATGACGCCCCCCCAATCAAGCAAAACCTGATCGATCACTTGGCGAGCCAACGCAGTATTCTCGCCAAACTCGTTGTCGAAATCGGCTCGATTCGCCCAGACGATCGACGACATCATCGCGCGGATTTCGAGCTGTTCAACCGCGAGTTGTACCTGTGGTTCGTGACTTCGCGGACCGCCGTTTTTGCGACCCCTCGAAAGCTTATTTCCCGTTAGTTTTTTCCACATGAAAATCTCCTTTTGCGGTGCGCGCTAACTGCGGGTTCGGAACCAAATTCTGTGTGTTCGTCCGATTGCGACGACCAAACTTCGCTTTCCTTAGAAATACGGCTGTACGTATTAATGGCGCAACTGGGCGAAAGGTGGACAGGCTCAGCGAATTATTCGAGAAGTAAGTGCCTCGGCCTGCAGCACACCTCGGACGATAGAGCCGTGATCGCTTTACTGGGGAAGTGCCGATCTCAACCGAGCGAGCGCCCGGAGGTAACGTTTGCTGGCGGTAGCCTTGTTCAATCCGAGCACTACTGCGGCCTCAACGTGAGTCAGATGCTCAAAATGGCGCAGACACAGAATCTCGCGGTCGATCGGATCAAGCTGATCGAGTGCACTACGAATTTGCTCGGCCTGTTCATGTTGGGCTACAATTCCACTGGGCGTCGGCTCGTTTCCTGCCAGTGACATTGCCATCCATTGACTGTTGGCCGACGGCCATGAATTGCGAAACAGCGGTACTTCCTGAGCGCCATTGCGTTTACCGGTATTCAGGTGCGCCCGATGAATCGCGTTGAGTTTGCGGCCGACGATGACCCGTAGCCACAGCAAAATCGGCGCTTGCGGATTGGCCAAATAAGTGGGCAGGCTAGATGCGTATTCTAAAAAGGCATCTTGCATCACGTCCGAAGCGTTGATTTTGGCTTGCAGACGGCGGTCCAGCCGGGTGGAGACCATCCGCCCCAGTCGCTCCCGGAACATCTCGAACAGCGCCCCCTTTGCCTGATTGTCACCGCCGCGCACGCGTGCGAGCAATTCGGTCACCACCCCCTCATCAGGCATCGAAAAATCCTCTCGCTTTTTGACACTCACCGATTTTTTAAGTCCTCGAACACCCGGTTCGCGCCATTCCTAGTATGACGGTCGATTATAATCGACATCGCCATGTTCTGTTATTTGCCGGTGAGGGTTGATGGATACGCTCAACTTCCAGCCAGATGATGCCTCAACCATCCCACTTGCCGACGTTTCCGATGATGCGGCTAGCCAATTGGACGATTTGGCCGAAGAATTTTCCCAGCGATTGCGCTCCGGCCGGCGGCCTTCGATCGAAGAATTCGCGGAGCGGTATCCAGTTTACGCGGGCGAGATCCGCCAACTTTTTCCGGCGCTGGCCATGATGGAAAAAGTCCAGTCTGACGGTGAATCTCAAGGGATATGGGGCGCGTTACCAGAGTCAGCCCAGGCCAAGCCCGCGATCGAGCGCCTCGGAGACTTCCGAATTTTGCGCGAGGTAGGTCGCGGTGGGATGGGAGTTGTCTATGAAGCGATCGAAGAATCGTTGGGTCGGCATGTCGCCCTCAAAGTGTTTCCGATCCAAGGCAGGAATGATTCCCGGCAAGTCATGCGGTTTCAGCGCGAAGCCCGCGCTGCGGCTCGTCTGCATCATACCAATATCGTACCGGTCTTCGGAGTCGGTCAATGCGATGGCTGGCACTATTACGTGATGCAATTCATCCACGGACAGTCGCTGGACGCTGTGATCGATGAGCTGCGTGTCATTCCCCGTGTTGATCGTCCGCCTTCGGACTCCAGCGGTTCCCAGCGGCAACATTATTTAAGCGTTGCCCGCATTGGCCTGCAGGCGGCCGAAGCACTCGCCTATGCACACGGTCAAGGAGTGCTTCATCGCGATATCAAACCGGCTAATCTGCTGCTCGACTCCAGCGGCACGATCTGGATTGCGGATTTCGGATTGGCCAAGACAGACGAAGCGGATGGATTGACCCGCAGCGGCGACCTCATCGGCACGTTGCGATTTATGGCACCCGAACAGTTCAGCGGTCTCGCGGACCGTCGAACCGACGTCTACGCGCTCGGGATTACACTCTACGAACTGCTAACATTGCGTCCCGCATTTGAGATGGACCAGCGCAGCGAGTTGGTCCGAGCAATCGTTGAAAAAGAACCGCGTCGCCCCCGAGCCTGCGACTCCAATATTCCATCAGATCTGGAAACGATCGTCCTCAAAGCATTGGCCAAACATCCGCCTGATCGTTATCAACAGGCCGAAACGCTTGCTGGCGATTTGCGCCGATTTCTGGAAAACCGCCCGATCCTGGCCCGCCGGATCAATTCCGCCGAACGCCTATGGCGATGGGCTCGGCGTAATCCGGTCGTGGCAGGTTTGGCATCGATCGTGCTCGTATTGACTGCGGTCCTTGCCGTAATGATGGCAATTTCCAGCGCCATCGGCCGGGAACGAGACTTGGCAGTGAGGCAACGGTCACGGGCTGAATCAGCAGAATTGAGCGCCGAGGAATTACGCGATCGCGCCGTTGCCGCCGAGCGAGAAGCCCAAATCCAAAGGCATTTGGCCCATTCGAATGTGCTCCGCCAAAGCGGTGCGCCAGGCCAGCGGTTCGCCGCAATGAACGAGATTAAGCAAGCCGCGACCCTTGATCCCAGCGACGAGCTGTCAGGGCAATTGCGTGATGCGGCGATCGCGGCGATGAGAATGACCGACATCCAGTTGATCTCCCAGGTCGACTTCGGGTCCGAAGTGCTGCTGCAATACGATGCGGACTTGGAGCATGCGGCAACGTGTAGATTTGATGTGCCTCAACCCATCACGGTTTGGAATGTTGCCGAGCAAAAGCCGCTGGTTCGCCTTGCCGGGCCGAAAGAAAACTACTGGCACGCAACTGCGACTTTTTCCCCAGACGGTCGGTACTTGGCCGTCACGTATTCGTTGCGGGACAACAATTTTGAGCGGTTGCACGTTTGGGATTGGAAGAATTCCGATTTGGTGCTCGACCAGCCTATCAGTTGTGGCAATGTGGTGGCGTCCGTTTGCTTTCATCCAGATTCGAAGAGTTTGGTCATCCCGAATATCGATCACGACCTGACGATTTGGGATTTGGGCGAGCGCAAGGAGACGCGGCAAATCCCCTTTGGGTATCGGCCATACGCGGTTCGGTTCGATGGTAAGGGAATTCGCTTGGCTGCTGCCGCTCACGAACAGTCGTTCGTACAAGTTTTTGATTTTGAAAGCGGACGCCAACTTTTGACACTCAGTGAATTAGTCGGGAGGTATGGGTTCAATCTCAGCTCGGATGGGACCTTGCTTGTTTCCTGCGACGACAGCGCTCGCTGCCATGTGTGGAATGTTGCCGCTGGTCGCCGCGTATTCACTTCCGAGGATCATTCTCTCACCGCGATCGACGCCGAGTTTATCCCAAATAGTGACTTGTTGATGACCCAGTCTTGGGATGGAACAACGCGGATTTGGAACGCCAAGACATGGCAGAGAGAGCTCAATATTCCGATGTATATGATCAGGGCAAGCCGCGACGGTCGACGATTTGGCTCTTCCAAAGCATTGTGGCGTTTATTCGACCACGACCATGTGCGGACCCTGCATCTCGATGTTCCCCAGGACGTGGCCGTCCCGTCGCCTATCATCAGCAGTGTTTGTCGCTTTGGCCCATCGCCCGACCTCGACTCGTTGCTAATCGGTGGTTGCAGAGACGGCCTCCGTATTTGGAACTGGCGGCTGGGTCAGCTTCTCGCCAAGTGCGACATCGGCGAATGCCGAACCGTCCTCGTTCACCCAAACGGAAAATCACTGCTCACGGTAGGTGAATCGGGCGTTTTGTATTGGCCTATCGCACGTGACGGCGCTCAACCAACATTAGTTCACATCGGTCCTCCGCAAACGCTGTGCGAAGCCATGCCGCTTGATTACTGCAAAGCGTGTTGGATCGATAATGGACAACGGATTGCAATCAATGACGCGAACCGCCAACAGATTGTCTTGATGGACGCCGATCCCCATGACGAAGTAAACCATCCTGTGCAAAGGCTGCCCTCCCAATACGCACGGATCACTTCGTTATCGGCAAGTCCCGACGAGAAATGGCTTGCGTCTGGGGGGCACAAAGAAGAGTTTATTCAAGTTTGGGATGTGAATTCGGGGCAACTGGTCAAGACGCTGCCACACAGTGACAGCCAGGATATCACCGGTTTTTATGTCCAGTTCAGTCCGGACGGAAAGTATTTGACGTCCGCTGCCAATAATGCGACCTCGCCGGGCTTCTATTTTTACGACGTGGGTACTTGGAAACGAACCAAGAAAGTTGACGCGCACTGGCCTCCAATATGTCCCGTCGTCTTTTCGTCTGACGGCGAATTCGCCGCACTCAAATGGACTCAAAACCAGGTCTTGTTGGCGCGCGCATCGGACGCGGCCGAATTGGCTCAGTTACAGACGTCTGACCGCATGTACCCTAACGGATTTACAGCCAACGGGCGCTGGTTGTCATTGTACAATTCGACCGACGTCGAACTTTGGGACTTGGCTCGCATCACTCGCTCGTTGTCGGAAATAGGATTGGGTTGGAAACTGGCAACTCCTCCCATTGAAGCAGTCGAAGATGACGCCGCTATCGAGCTGGTCGTCGACGTCGGCGACATCGGGCGAAATTTGGTTGTCGCAAGGCGCGCTCGCGAGGTCGATCAACTCATTGCATCAGCGCGGGATAATGTGGATCGCGAAAAATATCCGCAAGCAATCGCGGCATTCGAAAAAGCTCTCGAACTCGACTCCGATCATGCCCTCGCGCAAAACAACTTCGCTTGGTTTTTGGTTTCGTGCCCCGACCAGTCGTACCGGGATCCCAATCGCGCATTGGAATTAGCAAATCAGGCATATCGCGTCCAGCCCGGTAGCGCTTCCTACCTTAACACTCTGGGCGTCGCCCAGTATCGGATGGGTCAATGTCAAGCCGCGATCGACACGCTATTGGCCGCCGAAAAAGCTGATCCGGACCGCTGGTTTTCACATAATTTCTTTTTCATTGCCATGGCGCGCTCGCGGCTTGGGCAGGAGACGGCTGCCCAAAATGACGAGGCGTTACGCGACTTCGCTCAGGCGTCTCAATGGATGAAAACCCACGCGCCTAACGACAAAGAACTCGTCTGCTTCCGCGACGAAGCAATCTGGACGATATTTGTCCGAGCCTTCCCGGGATGGCTTCCCTAGCTTCCCTGTGAAATTCCAACCCGAAGCATTGGCGAGGTAATAAATCCTCGAATCAAAAGGCGCAAGCGTGAATGGCACTTTTGAGTTTGAATTTGGGCGCAGGTCGGTCTTGGCGGGCGAGACGAATTTTGAATCGTCTCCTAGCCAAGGTAAACTTTCGATTTTACGCTAGCCATAGGCAACGATGGAAAAGGCCGAATTTCTCAAGGCCCTCGAAGGCGTCCGCGTTTTCAAACCGTCGCACGGCTCCGAATCGTCCGCACTTGGTACTAGCCTATGCGGCGTCTGCGGTTTGCTTCCTGGCAATCTGTAACTGGAACAAGCTGAAGACGTGTTCGCGTGATAACCCGCCGCGGGGGGAGTCGGCGTCGCCTAGGATGGATTGAAATAGCTCGCGCTTTTCTTCCAGGACTTGGTTGATGCGCTCTTCAATCGTCCCGATGGTGAGCATTCGCGTTACGGTTACGCTGCCGCTCACGCCGATTCGATGGGCGCGGTTGATGGCTTGATCCTCAACGGCTGGATTCCACCAGCGGTCGAACAAGAAAACATAGCGACAGAATTGCAAGTTCAGTCCGACGCTCCCCGCCCCGTAACTCATGAGCAAGACTCGCCGCGCGGGGTTCTCGCGAAACTCGGCCAAGATCGCGTCGCGCTTGTTGGAAGGAATTCCGCCGTGGTATTCCAATGGCTGGTGTTCGGAAATTCCCGCACTGATCTGCTTGAGTGATTTGACCCATTGGCTGAACACAATGGCCTTTTGCCCGCTGGCGGCAACTTCACCTAGATCTGCGACCAGTCGTTCCATTTTGCTGCTTGCGCCAGTGGCTGGATCGAAATTGCAAATTTGCTTGAGTCGCAAAACCAATTCAAACACATGCTGAATCGTGATCGAATGTCCCAACTCGTTAAGCCGAACGATGCCGTCCTCTTCGGCGCGGATATACGATTCCGATTGCTCGGAGGTCAAATCCAGTTCTGCGTCGCGCATTAGCTTGGGCGGCATCTGGCTCATCACGGTGTCTTTGGTGCGACGCAAAATAAAGTCGCGGACTTCCGCCGAGATTTGTCTGGCGGACATACCGAGCGAAAGTAATCCGCTTGAAAGGAACTCAAAAATTCCAACGATGTCGTCGGTGCTGTTTTCAATCGGGGTTCCAGTCAAAGCCCAACTGCGCGATCGGGCGATGGAGCGAATGCTCTGAGCGGTCGAGCTTTGACTGTTTTTGATCCGCTGAGCTTCGTCCAGCACAACGAGATCGTAATGGCTCGAGGGGTGGGTAACGGATTCTTGATCTCGCGACATCAGCTCGTAGTTGGCAATCTTCACGGGCCATTCGGTCGTCTGCCATTGCCAATTGCGTTTGGCTTGAGAGCCTTCGATAACGCAAATTGGAATCTCCGGTGCCCACATCGCAAACTCGCGCATCCAATTGGTCACCAATGGTTTGGGGCAGATCAGGAGGACTTGGCTGATTTCGCGCGCATGCAGAAGCAGGCGAATTGCCACAATGGCTTGCATCGTTTTTCCCAGCCCCATTTCGTCCGCCAAGATCGCCGCGTGACGCGGATACAAAAATGCGACGCCCGCGTACTGATACGGAAATGGTTGGAAGGGAAACTCAATCGTGCCCGTCGAAACCAGCGTCTCCAGCGGTGGTTGCAGCAGATAGAAAAGTCGATCGTCGAGTTTGACCAAGTC
Organism: Planctomycetota bacterium; assembly: GCA_031376585.1. Lineage (GTDB taxonomy): Bacteria > Planctomycetota > Planctomycetia > Pirellulales > Pirellulaceae > JANMEB01. The sequence continues at coordinate 29,081 of JANMEB010000503.1, forward strand.
CTTCGGTGGGGCGATCCGTGAAATGGATTTGTGCCACGGTTGATCGATCGTTTCGTTTTTCGCAATGGGCGGGCTTGAGGACACGGGCGCTTTGTTGGATCGTACCGCTGGGGAGTCCGTTATTGGTCGGAACGCGGGAGTCGTGGGACTGAAGTAGCAGCTAATCACTTTGGGCTTGGGCTTGGCGATTCGCATCGAAACCGAGCGGCCGCCTGGCAGGTCGACAAAAGTGGATTGGACTTCAATGGTTGGCAGAGCCAAAATCGGCTTGGCCGCTGGCGCTTTGACGTTGGACACAAGATAGAGGCTTGGCCAATTTGGACTCTGAACTGGTTCAAGCATTCGTGCTTCCCAAGTTATGCGGACTCACGCAATCGAGCGCTGGAATGGGCTTCGTCGATGGCATTTTGAATTCGCTGGAACGGTTCGGCCAACGGCAAGCGTTGCGCAAAACCGAGCAACAACGCTTCAAGTTCAGTGCGACGATTTCGTTCGTTTGAACTAATCGCGATGGCTTGACCGGCAATTTCAAAATGCGACCAAAGCTCCCCTTGATCTGACGGCAAAGACATTTCTACGGAGGACTGAACGTCGGGAATTAACCCGATCGGAATTTCAACGTGTCGGCTGAGTTCCCAAAGTTCTTGTAAGTTCGTCAAAATCGCCGCCGGTGGCTTGCTGCATTTTTCTACCAAGCTCAACGCTATCGCGTCCAGCAACAAAAACGACCGCAGCGTGGAGCCGTAAAGTACGCGTTGAGTTCGGCTCGGTTGAATCGGCGAATTGCAATGAAATTCCAGCGGACGCCCTCGTTCGTTCAGCAACAACAGCCCGCCGCAAAAGCCAATTTCGGCCAATTCGACGACCGTAAGAAAGCCTAACGGTGACGTGTTTTCTGCTTCAACCATGCGTATTGCATACCAACAGTGTGCCGAACCGGACCATAGACCATCGGACTCCGGAAAATTTGACTTGAGGGCACTCGCTGTCGGCGCTACGATCGCGGTTGGCGTATGTCAAGCACCTGAAATTGCCTTGTTGGCGAAATCAATTGAATTGCTTGCAACGATTTTTCCGGCGTTCTCCTGGCAGCTTATGTCCACACGTTAAATCTTGCCGCGATTTACTTTTTGAGGCAAACTCCTGCAATGAAGTCCTGCAAAATTGGCTTTTGCGAACGGCGAATAGGGCACCAGAAAACTGGTTTCGCTCGACATTCGCCCCCTGCGTATTTATACTGATGCTTTCCACTTCATGCACTTGATCGTTGGTAATTGACATGAGTCTCGACAAACAAAAAATGGCTTCGATGTTTCGAATTGAAGTCTCTCCGACTTCGATGGGACTGCCGCACGAATCGCAACAACGCTCGGATGGCGAGATGCTGGATCTGTTGCGGCAACTGGTCGTTAGCCAGAACCGCCAAACCGAACTCATGGAAAATATGGTCGACCATTTTAGTGCGGCCCAGCGCCAACGCGCGATGGAACTGGGGCAATGGAAAGACGCCAATCCGATGCTCGCTCGCCGCTGCCGTGCCGCTGCCGAGGCGATCAGCCAAGTGCAAACCGAGTTCTTACAAAACATGACTCGCGAAATCAACGAGAGCTACGAGTCGATGATGGATGGCGATTTTGTGCTGAACGAATTTATCGATCGTTTTGGACCGAGGTTGGCACATTTGAATGGCGTGCTGCAATTGCTTTCGCAATTGAGCAGCGTGAACAACACGACCAGCCAAGCGTAGTAAGCGCGCCGCAGATCAAGGCGGTCGCCGTTATGCATTGTGAATTGGTCCAAACGCAAACGCCCGACTTGGCTCGACTTCACGGTGCTTTCTTTCGCCCGCAAGTCGCTAGGTGTGTAAGCCTGGACGCAGCGATCTTGCTGCACGGTTTGGCCGGCAACTTTTACTCCTCTCGATTGCTGCAAAGCCTCGCGCGGCAACTTTTGGAACTTGGGATTCATGTGTTGCAAGCCAACACGCGCGGCCACGACGGTCTGAACTGGACGTCGATCGGCGGACGGACCGAGGCGAATGGCGCGGCGTTTGAATTGGTAGACCACTGCCGCCACGATATCTCCGGTTGGGCCGAATTCCTCGTGCAGCGCGGTTGCCAACGAATCGGGCTCGTCGGTCATAGCTTAGGCGCGATCAAAGCAATTTACTCGCAAGCTCATCAGCCGCACGCCGCCGTTACTTGCATTGCGGCTTTGTCTGCGTCGCGCCTCAACTATGATCGCTTCACGCAGTCGCCGGCACGGCACAAATTCAATACTTGGATCGAGTCAGCCGAGCAGTTGGCGAAATCCGGACACGGCCGACAACTCATGCTGGTTGACTTTCCGTTTCCGGCTTTCATTGCTGCCGAAGCTTACTTGGACAAGTATGGACCCGCCAGCCGCTACGATTGGACCCGCTTCGTCCAGCGAACCAATGTTCCGATTCTGCTGACGTTCGGCGAGCGCGAGTTGGCAACGAACGCTGCGTTCGATGGAATCCTAGCCGAAGTCGAGCAACTGAGAACGAACTGTCGTCGGTTGGAGATTCGAGTTATTCCCGACGCGGATCACTTCTACATCGGGCGTCGCCAAGTAGTCAGCAAGACGGTTCGCAATTGGCTGGTCGATTTGTTCCCGCACGCTGTGCCGTAAAAATATTTGCGGCACATCCAACTGGCATCAAAGCTATTCGAAAATATCGCACGAACCAAATCGTCCAACCTGCAAGTATCGCCATCGGTGCAGCCAACATCAGTCCGATGCTGATGGCGAAACCAAGCTCCAAGCTGCCCGACTGATACGCCAGATTGTCTTTGCAATTGGGACACCCCAACGCCGGTGCAGCCGACATCAACGCCACGGTTACGGCGAAAAAACTTCGCCAAACGAAGATGCTTAAACGTCTGAATTGAATTAAGTTGCGCATGAGTAGATGTATTCTAGCCCGTCGTAGTGATCGGTGGAAAGAACCAGTACAGCATCAAATAAACAACGACTCCCGTGACCGAAACGTATAGCCAAATCGGAAAAGTCCAGCGAGCCATGCGTTTGTGGGCGGCGCGACGATCGCGCAGCCCCAAGTAAATGGTGGCCAACGCCATCCACGGAACGATGGCCGCCAAAACGACATGGCTCGCCAAAATCGCATAGTAGCAATAGCGAATCCAAGCAGAGTAATTTGTTTTGGAAAATTCCGTAGTGCCAGCGAATACTTTGTGCGTCACGTAACACACCAAGAAAACGACCGACACGCCGAAGCACGTCAGCATCGTCCGCTTGTGAGCGGCTTCGCGACCTTGTTTGATCAACACGTAGCCAGTGATCAGCAGGACGGTCGCGATTGCATTGAGTGTTGCATCAATATGTGGCAAAAGCTGGATCATGATCGCCTGCTTATTCTATTGATTTGTGCGGCGGATGTTTTTCCGCAATCAATTCGTCGATCAGTTTCAGCATCGCGGATTCTTGTTCAATCTCCCGCCAGTTGAATTTCTGTCGCACGCGTCCCCAGCGATCGACCACTGCCAAGTCCGTCGCATGATCTGAGCCTTGGACAAATAGCCCAAGGAATTCTGCCGCAACTCGGTTCACGTAAGTTTTGTCAGCACCCGTAAGAAAAATCCAACGATTTGGCTGAGCTTTCATTTCTTGAGAGTATTGTTGCAACCGCGCGGGCGTGTCCGTTTGCGGATCGGTCGTGATGCTGACGATACGTACGGCGCGGTCTCCCAAGCGATCTTGCAAGTCGCGGAGGTAACGGTTTTGTTCGAGGCAATGTGTTGTGCAGGTTGAAAAAAAGATACTGCCAATCCAGACGTCACCAGTCAAATCGCGGGAGAACAAAACCTGGCCGTTGGGTTGCTGTAGGAAAAAGTCGTTGAGCCAAGTGGGATTATTTTCCACGCCATGGGGGACCCCAGCCAGCAAATTCCGGGTGGACACTATGGCCGAAAGTGGCGGCTCGGTCTCGGCGATGACTTCGCGGGCGACTTCGGCAAAGCGGCGCATTTCTACCGGATCGTCCCAACTAAATTGATCGCGCGATCGACCCCATCGATCGACCAAAAACAATTTTTCAGTATGGGTTTCCCGCTGAAGCTTGACGCGAAATGATCGGTCGGCGAACTGCTGAATCTCGGACATCGGGCCTGTGAGAAACCGCCAGCGCGTGGAATCGGCATCAAACGATTTCGCGTATTCAGCCAGTCGCTCCGGAGTATCGGTCGTCGGATCGACCGTGATACTCAGAAACGTCAAATCCTCTTTTCGAAATTGCTCCGCTAAACGCCGTACCTGGTCGTTGAACTGCCGACAAATCGTGGGGCAGCTCGAATAGAAGAAATTGACCGCGAACGGTCGGCCGATGAGTTCGCTGGAACGAAACGTCCGCCCATCGATGGCTTTCAGCTCAAACGTCGACACTTCGGGCAATTGCTTCCACGGTAGCTTCAAAAACGTGTCGCCCGACCCGGACGAAATCGCAAGCGGCGCCGGGCGCATTCGGTTCGCGATCACAATGCCCAACGCCACCAGCACTAGCAGCCACAGCGCGATTGAAAGTTGCCGCCACATAATGACTCGATTTCTAGGAGACGAAAATACGACTTGGTAACAAATAACTTCCCCATCGTTCCCTCGCGATCTGCGGAGAGCACTGAAGTTTGGGGATACTAATCTGCAAGCTTTTCCTTGCCACGTCTTTAAAATAAATAAATAATTGGGAATAGCACGAGCCACACGCAATCTACAAAATGCCAATACGTCGCAATGTTTCCAAGAAGCAACGCACGTCGCGAACTCAAGGTCATTGGCAGTAGTACAGCAGCAGCCAATATTCCGGCCAACAAATGCAACGCGTGCATTCCCGTTAACAAATAGTACCCGTTCAGCCAAGTCCGCCCACCCGGCAACACAATCGGTAGTCGCAAATCGTATTCCGCATTCACACCATTTTTAACGTCGGCCAACGTGTCAAACAGCTTTAGCCGGTCAACAACTGCCGAAACTTCGTTGTTGACGTTGGAAAGTTCCAATCGCCAGCCCGCCAAAGATTTTTCTACTTCGGCTCGGACCGCCGCAATTGAATCGTCACTGGGAAGCGACTGCAATTTGGCGACGGCATCCGCCATTTCTTGTTCGATTCGCAGTTTGGCGTCCGCGAATTCATCGCGCCGGCTCGCGAGCGATGTATTTTGTTCGAGTAAGTAATCGTCAATCTGTTTTGCGTTTTCCGGCATCGGACGGATGACGTGTGCCAACGCGCGAATAGCTGTTTCTCGCTGCGCCGGAACTTCGCTTTGGCCGACGACGCGCCCGGTCCAAGCGACTAATCCTAACTTCAAATCGTCGAGCAAAGCGATCCTTGCATCCACTTCCACCGACGGCTTCTTGCGTCGCAACGATTCCAAATCGACGCGGATTTGCGCGAGTTCTCGCTGCACGGCCGCGAGGTACTCGGTATCACAGCGCGGGTAGATCAAAGTGGCTTCGCGACGGGGATACAATCCCAAACGAATTTTTTCCCAGTATTCGTAAGACTTGACCGCGAGAAAACCAACGCCGAGCAAAATGGCCACGATCAAAAAAAATTTGGCGGGCCGCGGACAATCTTTGCCGCAAGCGCTCGTGGCTTTCGACATGAAGAAACTGGAAGCCAACAAGATGAGGGTGTTAATCGCTCCGATCCAAGGTACCAAGCCAACCGCCGATGGCCTGGGCCAATCAGCTTTGGGCAATCCGTATCGCATCACCAAGTACGAGCCGATCAGCGCGACAAAAAACATAACTTCTGTCGACAAAAACAACCACACACAAAATCGACTTTTTGGAATCGCGCCCCAGTTGGCGGAAGGCTCGCCAGGAATTGAGTTCATAGGCGATCGAAGGTTGCTCGGAATCCCCGAACGGATCAAACTGAAAAAGTGGCTCGTTGCCGCAGCACTAGTCGATCATGCGGGCAACGACCAACGTTAACAAAACCAACGGCAAATACACCAAGGAAACTCGCAATAGTCGCCGCGCAGCGCGGTCATCGAGTCGCCGGGCGAATCCGACCGAAGCGACGAAATACCAAACGCCCGCCGCACCACAAATGCCCATCACCATGGATCGTGCTAAAACGGTTTCGTTCAACATCGCAAAACAGACCGACACGATCAACAATAGAACCGACACAACAACCGCATGTTGGCCGGCCAAGCGTCCAGTTGGGTCGACGACCGTGACCATCTTCAATCCGCCGTCCGCGTAATCGCGCCGATACAGCCACGCGATCGCCATGAAATGAGGAAACTGCCAAAGGAACAAGATCGTAAATAATGCCCACGTCGCCGCATTGATCTGCTGTCCTGCGCCGACCGCACCAACCAAGACTGGCATGGCTCCGGCGACGGCACCGATCGCAGTATTCCACCACGTTCGCAATTTTAGCGGCGTGTAAACACAGACGTACAGCAACCACATCGTCAATCCCAACAGCATTGCGGGAATGTTGGCAACTGCGCCCAAGTAGGCGATGCCCGCACCGAACATGATCGCGCCAAACACCGTGACCTGGTTTGCCGACAATCGATGATTGGGCAGCGGCCGACTCGCCGTTCGAGGCATCAAAATATCAGTGTACCGTTCGAGATATTGATTCCAAGCGCTTCCGCTGGCAGCGATGAAAAATACTCCGATCACAACGTTGATCAACGCGATAATCGAAACCGTGTTACCCGCTGCCAAGAAACCGCCGACGAGGACCGTTAACAAAACCATGAGTGAAATTCGTGGCTTGCACAATTCGACGAAATCGCCAACCGACGAAAGTAGGCGGCTTTCGTTTTTCGACGACGCGGTGGTGGTAATGAAATCCACGAAAATCTCTGTAGAAAAACCAACTGAGAGAGCCTGAATTGTACTTGGAACGGAGTCGTTCGATCAAGTGACCCGATCCGCCGAAGCCAACTCCACCGTACTTTCGCGGGCGATTCGAATGGCACGGCAAACTCGCGCAAGATGATACGCGGACGTTGCCAGAATGAGCGAACCAACAGCTACGTGCGATGTAATTAAGTTCACTTGCCAAAAAGTCTTTTCGGGAATCACGTAGTTAGCAGCGAACCAATAATTTCCCATCCAAGCCGGCCAGCCGAATTTGACCGCGTAAGTTCCAACTCCCAATCCGATTTGCCCAAATACCAACAACACTAACAGATGGCCCGTGGCGCGAACGCCGCCACTTTTCCAGTTGTCCGCCCGCACTGCATACCACACGACCAAAGCCAAAATCCACACGGCCAACGCGGTCGTTAAATGCGCGATCAAAAGCAAAATGTAAACGCTCGGATCGGCAGTGTCCGCAATGTGCCGCAGGCTTGCCCCAAAGATCAATTGAACATAGCTGAGGATCAACAACATCGCCGCAGCGCCGCGCTCAAGGTCCGCAGACAAAAGTTCCCCGTTCACGACGGATCCGATTCTCTGTACCCACCACCGCGATGTGAACACCATCATCGCCACGACGGTCGCAAAAAACGCCGGGCCGAGGCAACCATGAATCAGCGCCAAGAGTCGTGCGTCTTGGGTCACTCGCTGTCCTCCCAGTATTCCTTGGCCGATGACCAGCCCTACGATCAAGACCGACCACCACCGAACGGACTTGCGTCGATCGAATGCAAACGTGACTAAGCAAAGTCCGATCGCAATAATGCCTGCGAGCGATCCCAGCAACCGATGACCATGTTCAACGAACAAATCCCAGGGCCCGAAAAACCAATCGCGAATCGGATACGCAAACATGTTGTAGTTGTAGGTGTTGGGCCAATCGGGAACCGCCATTCCAGCGTCCGACGTCGTCACTAGCCCACCGACCCAAATGAGCGGAAACACGATGACAGCCAACCACTTGGCGATGCGATTGGGCCAAGGCGAAAAAGCAGAATGTTGCCGAGGTTTCTTCATAACTTATTCAGGCGAAGACTGCGGCCAGAAATCCGCCGCCGCGTCCGGATGGCTGTACTCGTACGGCCCGCGATAGACCACCGGCGGTCGATCGTAGTTTCCATGCGGCGGAGGGCTTTCCGTGGTCCATTCTAACGTGTTTGAGTCCCAAGGATTCTTCACGGCGCGAGGACCAAATAACAAACTTCCAAAAAAGTTAATCACAAACAAAATTTGCGCCGCGGCCATCAGGAAGGCACAGTAAGTAATGAAACGGTTAAGCGGCAATAGGTCGGCGAAGGCACTAATGTGGTACGGATCGGCGTACCGTCTCGGGAATCCCCGCGCCCCCAGCAAGTGCATCGGAAAAAAAGTTCCATTCAAAAACACGAACGTCAACAGAAAATGGAGCCGCCCCAAACCATCGTGCATCATCCGCCCGAACATCTTGGGAAACCAAAAATGAATCGCGGCAAAAACCCCCATCACGCTCCCCGCGAACAAGACATAATGAAAATGAGCGACGATCATGTAAGTGTCATGAATGAAAATATCAACCGGAGTCGCCGCCATAAGAATTCCGGAAAGTCCTCCGATCACAAACATGATCACGAACGCAAGCGCAAACAACATCGGAGTATGAAACTGAATGCGACCTCCCCAAATCGTCGCCAGCCAATTGAAAACTTTGACGCCGCTGGGCAACGCGATCAGCATCGTGGAAATCATGAACGCCATGCCAAGTAGTGGGTTCATGCCGCTTACGAACATGTGGTGTCCCCAGACAATAAATCCCAATCCGGCGATCGCGATGATCGCGATCACCATCGGCCGATAACCAAACAGCGGCTTGCGCGAAAAACACGAAATGATATCGGAGATCATTCCCATCGCCGGCAAGATCATCACGTAGACCGCGGGATGTGAATAGAACCAAAAAAGATGTTGCCATAACAACGGCTGGCCTCCGCCGGTCGACACTTCATTGTTCACAATCACCGCTTCGGGCAAGAAGAATCCCGTCCCCCATTGCCGATCTGCCAACTGCATGATCAATGCGGCAGTCAAAACTGGCAGCGCGAATGCTTGCAAAATGGATGTCACTAGCAGTCCCCAAATGGTCATCGGCATTCTAAAGAAGTCCATGCCCGGCGCGCGCATCAGGAAAATCGTCGTGATGTAATTCAGCGCGCCTAGCATCGACGAGAGCCCAACGCATAACAGCGCGAGTAACCAAAACGTTTGCGCGTCTTGCGCATTGGGCATGGCAGATGCAATGACCGATAACGGTGGATACGAGGTCCACCCTGCCCCGGCTCCATATCCAGGGGT
>JANMEB010000518.1:0-2123 GCA_031376585.1 Planctomycetota bacterium
TGCGCAGGAACTTGGCGCGGACAGCGGCCAAATCACGCGGCATCGCGGGTTCTTTATTTTCGATCGCTCGATCCCGGTTGCTTTTGAAAAAGGCGTTGACCACAACATCGAGCGCGGGATTTTGGTTCAAAGTTATATTGAGTAGGGGGAGGAGTTGAGAGTTGAGTGTTGAAAGCGAGAAGCTACGGACGCAAGTCGGGAGCACGCTCTCAACTGGCTAGAACGTCGATTCTGGCCTCATGCCTCATGCCTCATGCCTCATGCCTCAAAAAGCTGGGATTTGAAGCGTTTCAGAGCGTGCTATCGCCAACGACGGTAACAACTTTGAAACAGTCTTGTCGGTGGCGACTATGGAAACTAGTATTTTCGGACGATGCGCTGGATAATCGATTCGGCGAGACTATTGAGAATTTGACCTTTAACTTTGGTTAGGAAAACGAGGTAATTATGAATAAGACATTGTTTGGCTTGATCACCGCGGCGGCGTTAATTGCGGTTGGCGTTTTGGTCTACAACCGATCCACCGAAAATGCATCACGGCTCAACGGAGCTAAGACCGTGGCGGACCTCAAGCCAGCGGATGCACCCACCGACGCGAAATGTTGCTGCAGCGACTTGGCCAGCGGCAAATCAACCTGCTGCAGCGATAGCGTTGCTACCAGCACAGGTTGTCCATCCTGCAAGTCAGCCACTGTCGCAGCTTGTTGCGATTCTGAAACCGTGGCGACGTCGAAAAAAGAAGAGGCTTGCTGCGGGGCTTGCGCTGACGGCGGAGATTGCTGCGCCGACAAAGCAGCCGAAGACACTTCCGAAGCCGGCGCGGTCACCGTTGCTGTCGCTAAGCCTTGCGGATGCCTCAACGAATGCACTTGCGACAAGAACACCAGCGAGACTTCAATTCCCAAGTAACCATTTACGCAACGGTCGGGCGATTGCCTGACGTTTGAATTTGACGTATCGCGCGCGGCGGGGTTGATCCCATTGGTATCAACACCACTCTCTTCACCCTCGCTTGGGGCAGGGTCGAGTCCCGACCAGTCGGGACGAGGGGAGGGACATTAAGGCAAGACTTTGAATCAACGGAAACAAAGAGCCCGACAACTCCGCGCTCAGCAGACCAAATCAGAAGGTCTTCTGTGGAGTCGACTGCGCGCCAAGCAGATTTGCGGCCTGAAGTTCCGTCGCCAGCATCCCATCGGGCCATACTTTGCGGATTTCGCCTGCGTCAGCACAAAACTCGTTATTGAAATTGACGGCGGCTATCACGATCAAACAGCGGATCCCGATCTTGAACGGGAGTCGTTTATCAGGAAAAAGGGCTGGGAGATTCTTCGATTTAGCGACGTGGATGTTGAAGACGATGACGAAATGGTCGTTCGCGGAATCGCCAAACATCTTGGATTGCAATACGAATTTGATAAGCGGCAGGCGACAGGTTCAGGTCGTCACGCCAACAAGAATTAAAGCCCTCCCCGTAATCCCCCTTCGGCGGATTTCGACCCTCCCAAAGGGAGGGTAAGGTTGTGGGGTCCGACTGTGTAGATACCAATGGGATCAACCCATTGGTATCTAGAAAACTCCCTTCACCCTCCCTTGGGGAGGGTCGAGTCCCGACCAGTCGGGACGAGGGGAGGGTTAGGTTGTGGGGTCCGACTTGTGTAGATACCAATGGGTTGATCGCCGCCGTTTTAGTTTGTGCTCCAAATTTCCAAAATCGCCTAGTGGTCCGTCAAGCTTAAGAATTAGGGTTGGAAAGTTGAGCGGAATGGCACTAGTGCTTTGTCAAACCTAAAACTTGGGGTGCCACTGGCTATGCCAGTGCGCCGTTGTGACTTGCGTTCCCGAAAGACACTGGCAAAGCCAGTGGCACACAACCCCAATTCTTAGGTTTGAAGACGCACTAGCCACTGGTTTTTCGCACCGAACCGGCGGCTAGCGCCTTGCCGTTCAACCCTAAAATTTGAACTTGACGGAGCACTTGCGCTGCGAGCTTGTATTGGGCAGTCATTCAACGGGCGGTTACTGTCACAGAAACCGAAAAATGACGAGTTAAAGGACCCGAAGATTTACGATTCTTGAATGGAAGTTTGGGCAGGCTGGGTAAATAGGATTCCCGGTTGGTG
>JANMEB010000539.1:0-2371 GCA_031376585.1 Planctomycetota bacterium
TATCGAAATTGCCGGAAAACATATTGGACCAGGCCGCCCGTGTTTCTTGATTGCCGAGATCGCGCAAGCCCATGACGGAAGTCTTGGCATGGCCCAGGCCTATATCGATGCGGCTGCCGAGGCCGGGGTCGACGCGATTAAATTTCAGACCCACATCGCGGCGGCGGAAAGTACTGCGCGAGAAACGTTTCGCGTACCAGTTTTTCCTCAGGACAAAACTCGATTCGACTACTGGCAGCGGACTTCATTTACATTGGAACAATGGAATTACCTTGCCGATCGCGCTCGTAGCAAGGGACTCATTTTTCTGAGTTCGCCATTTAGTGTCGCAGCGGTAGATTTACTGAAAAAGTGCGGCGTTCCGGCGTGGAAAATTGCGTCGGGCGAAGTCAGCAACTTGCCACTTTTGGAACATGTTGCCGAAACCGGATTGCCGGTTTTGTTATCCAGCGGGATCAGCAGTTGGGACGAAATGCAAACCGCAGCAAAATTTTTCAGCGATCGGCGAATCCCGCTGGCCATGATGCAATGCACGTCGGCGTATCCCTGTCCGCCCGAGACCTGGGGATTGAATTTGCTCGGCGAGATGCGTTCCGCCTTTCAATGCCCTGTCGGACTCAGTGACCACAGCGGGAGCATGGCACCCAGTTTGGCGGCCGTTACGCTGGGTGCCAACGTCATCGAATTTCACTTGACGTTTCATCGCGGCATGTTCGGACCCGATGTGGCATCGAGCTTGACTGTCGAACAGGCCAAGGAATTGGTTGGCATGATTCGTACATTAGAAAAAGCATTGGCGTCACCCGTGGACAAGAACAAAACCTCAGAGGACGCCGCGCGAATTCGAAGTCTCTTTACCAAAAGCGTCGTCGCCGCCCAATCATTAGCCGCCGGCACGATCTTGGAACGCAAACACCTGGACTTCAAAAAACCCGGCGACGGGATTCCCGCCCACCGGTATTCCGAATTGCTCGGACGGCGGACTAAAACGGCATTGGCCCAAGACGAACTCATTCGCGAAGAGACCCTGCAGTAGATATGTCACGAAGTCACAAGAAACGCAACGTTTGCGTCGTCGTCACGGCTCGGCCCAGCTACAGCCGTGTGAAGACAGCGTTGCGCGCGATTCAACAGCATCCAGACCTCAAGTTGCAACTGGTGGTGGCGGCGTCGGCGCTGCTCGACCGTTACGGTAGCGTGGTCAACCAAATCGAACAGGACGGATTTTCGATCGACGAAAAAGTCTTCATGGTGCTCGAAGGAGAAAATCCCACGTCCATGGCGAAAACCACCGGCATGGGAATCTTGGAACTGGCGACCACGTTTCTAAATCTCAAGCCCGATGTCGTCGTTTCAATCGCCGATCGGTATGAAACCATCGGCACCGCAATCGCCGGATCGTACATGAACATTCCGGTGGCCCACATCCAAGGAGGCGAAGTCACCGGCTCAATCGATGAAAAAGTTCGACATGCTGTGACCAAGTTGGCTGACATCCACTTGGTCGCTTCGAAAGACGCGCTCGAACGAGTGATTCGGCTTGGAGAAAGGCCCGAATCCGTCTTTAACACCGGATGTCCGTCGATTGATTTGGCGGCAGAAATTTTGGACTCCCCTGCCCTGGACTTTATTCCTTACGAAAAATATTCAGGCGTCGGTCCCAAGCACGATTTAGAAAGCGGCTATGTCGTCGTTATGCAACATCCCGTGACGACTGAATATCAACAGTCGCGGACACACGTGATGCAGACTTTGGAGGCGGCCACGCAATTGGGCTTGCCCGTGCTTTGGTTTTGGCCCAACGTCGATGCTGGCTCAGACGGTACTTCATCCGGGATTCGGCACTTTCGCGAAATCGGCCGGGGTGACCAATTTCACTTTTTCAAGAACATGGCTCCGAACGATTTTTTGCGGCTGCTGTACAACGCCCGCTGCTTAATTGGAAATTCCAGTGCGGGCATTCGCGAGTGCGCGTTCCTGGGTGTGCCGGTAGTCAACATCGGATCGCGGCAAGGCGGCCGTACGCGAGGTCGCAACGTGATGGACGTTGGTTACAACACGGATGAAATAGTTGCGGCCACCCGTCGCCAGGTCGGAAATGGACGCTACGCCAGCGACCCGATTTATGGAAACGGCCACGCTGGAAAAAACATCGCGGACGTACTGGCGACTTGCGAACTGTCGATCGAAAAACGAATTACGTATTAAGCCAAGCAACGTCGAATCAATGCGAGTTTTGGGAATCGTAACGGCACGGGGAGGATCAAAGTCGATCCCGCAAAAGAATTTGGCGTTGCTGGACGGCAGGTCGCTGTTGGCCCACACAGCCGAAGCTGCATTGACTGCCAAATCTCTGACCCGCGTGGTTTTG
>JANMEB010000546.1:0-1946 GCA_031376585.1 Planctomycetota bacterium
TGGGTTGCGGTTGTTGAAACATGATCAAGCTCACGGCTCATGCGGTTCGTGTCACGGCTGCTCGAAAAATAACTCATCGGTGAGCAGACCACAAATCGTTGCACTTCAACTGGGATCATCGCCTGCCTCGACACGTCACGACACTAGTTCGCGGATGCCATGAATCGATTTCGGACACTTGTGTTTCAAGGCTTGGCGATGATCGCCATGTTGGGATTCGCGTTCAACGCAAATGGTTTGACGACTCCGCAATTGGAGGACGATTCGCTCGATCGATTTGAGTTTTTACTTCCGGCGATGGGTGTTCAATTTCGGTTCCTCTTGTATGCCCGAAACGAAGCTGAAGCCAACGTAGCATTCCAACTTGCCGCCGAAAAAGTTGAGGCGCTGGAAAACGTCTTTAGCGATTACAAGTCAACGAGTGAAGCGATGCGGCTTGTTCAACGAGAGCCTAATCAACCCGTGTCAGTTAGCTCGGAGCTTTGGACATTGATGCGAGCAAGTCAACAATTTAGCCAAGACACGTGCGGGGCGTTTGATATCACCGTAGGACCGGTAACCCATTTGTGGCGGCTGGCACGCAAAAGACACCGTTTGCCTGATGAACCAGAATTGCGAGTGGCGTTGACTAGCGTAGGCTGCGACGGGTTTGAGATGATCGATCCATCGAAGGTCATTTTGAAGCGACATCAAATGCGATTAGATTTTGGCGGCGTCGCCAAAGGCTTTGCCGCAGACGAGTGCTTGGCTATTTTTCGCAGGCGAGGGATTGAATCCGCACTAGTTGATGCCAGCGGCGATATTGCTTTAGGGGCTCCGCCCCCTGGCGAAACCGGCTGGATAGTTGCTGTCGAGGATTTCGATAACGCCGAACAGACCATACGAAAACTTCGGCTGTCGAATTGCGGTGTCGCGACTTCGTCAGACGCGCGACAATCGCTCGCGAAAGAAGGAGTACGCCATTCGCACATTGTCGATCCGCGAACGGGCCAAGCCGTGACGCTGCCTTGCAGTGTTACGGTAGTGGCAGAAAATGCGACCGCTGCGGATGCTTGGGCAACGGCGCTGAGCGTGTTAGGGCCGGATCGTGGTATGGAATTGGCCGAGTCCCGAGGCAATATTCATTCACTTATCGTTGCGAAAGTTGATGCAAACAAGCCTGCCGAGCAATTCGAGACTCGCGGATTCAAGGCCAAATTTGTCGACTGGTAACGGGCTTCTGCCCGGATCATTCGCCCAAGAACTTGTGCATTTGGGAGGCCGAGTAACTCAAACGAAATCCGATTTTCTTGAGCATCGCCAGGCAAGCCGTATTGGCTCGAGGAACTTGAGCTTCGATCTCGACAACGCCGCGCTGTCCAAGGTCTTTGATGGCGTCAAACAGCATTGCTTGTCCAAGTCCCGATCTTTGTAGGGCATCGTCGACTTGAATTTGGGCTATGCCAAAATATCGCGAGTCCCAACCAGAATCTATCGGGCGCGTATTGCAAAAGGAAAGATAACCACAAACGCGATTCGACTTTCGCTCCACCATTCGAAAATCAATTTGGTGTCGAAATGCGGATATGCTGTTTTGCCACCAAGTATCCGGCAGCGGATCGATCGCAACGCGGACGTCGTAGCTGCGTTTGGCCATAATGACGCGACGGTCGACCGGTGGCTTGAATCGTTGGACGTCCAAAGTCAAAACGTCGACTTCGCCACAAGCTTTGAATCCAACTTCGTTCAAACGATTGGCTAATGCTCGATCTGTGGTGACCATTCCAGGAACAAATGTTCCTCCGCACAGGCCAGTCAGATACGGACAATCGGGAAATCGGCTGCCGAAAAATATCAATTCGGTGCCATGGTGCTTGAAGTAATCGTTCGCTGCTTTCCAAAGCATTCTCCACGCGGAACCGGTCGCGGCAATATCCAAAATGGAATGGCTCAAAATCCCGAGGCGA
>JANMEB010000452.1:0-1995 GCA_031376585.1 Planctomycetota bacterium
TCAAACGCAAGCTTTTGAGCCGCGGGCAAGCCAACAAGCTCCATTACCGAGTCGGCCCCGCGCCCGTCGGTCGCTTGAGAAATAACTGAAACGGCCTCGGCAGGTGTGACTGGAATTGCGCCAAGCCGTGCGGCGAACTCAAGTCGATGCTCGATTTGATCAATCGCGAATATGGTGGAAACGTTTTTCTGGCGGGCTGCGAGAATTGCTAATAACCCAACAGTTCCGCAGCCCACGACAGCGCTAACCTCTGCGGGATTTACCTCAGCGAGGTCAGAGCAAAAATAGCCGGTGCTCAGATTATCGCCCAGCAATATGCCTTGAACGGCGGAAATTTCGGGGCCGATTTTGACCAGCGTTCCATCGGCGAACGGAACGCGTACCTGCTCGGCTTGGCAGCCATGCAACCCGCGACCATTCTGCCGCCAGCCGAATAATTGGCCTTTGTTGCAACGACTTGTCAGTCCAGCGCGGCAATAAAAGCATTGACCGCAATTGCTAGAAAAAGGGGCGCAGACGCGATCGCCGATTTGAAGTTCGCCGACATCAGCGCCAATGGCGACGACGCGACCGACCATCTCGTGTCCCATGATCGTTCTCGTGTCGAGTCCCGCCTCGCGCCCGTGATACACGTGCAAATCCGATCCGCATAGCCCAGCCAATTCGACTTGCACGATGGCGTCTGTGCTGTCTTCCAACGCGGGTTCGGCAACGTCGCGCAGCGAGACTCGCTCGATTCCTTCAAAGCATATGGCTCGCATGTTACGTCTCGTTCGAACGTGTATTCAAGTATTGCCGCTGGGCTTCGTTGTATACCTCGATCAGCGCGATGCCGCGGGCGTCCGCCGAAAGGCGGCAGGATTCGTATTCGGGGACAAAGGTGCGCTGAGCGCTTGGACCAGAAATAAGCTTGCCGGATATTGGGCCAAAGCGGGTTTCAACCGTCAGCGTTTCGCGCGGTAACTTATCTCGCTCCGCCGTCCAGCGACGAATTCCCAAACTGCGAGTATGCGAGAAAATAATGGCTCGAAGTTTTTCCGCATTGGCTTCGTTGGACAAAACGGAAAGTTTCACGCCGGGACGATTTTTCTTCATTGCGATAGCCGTCGTATAAACGTCCAACGCTCCCGCCACGCGAAGTCGTTCGCAGCAGTCGCCGATGACTTCAGCGGATACGTCGTCGACGTTCGTTTCCATCACGACAATTTGATCACGCAAAGTTTCGTCGACCGACGACCCGATGAACAGCCGCAGAATGTTCGGTTGCTGCGTCAGTTCGCGAGTCCCGGCACCGCACCCGATTGCCGAAATGCTCATCGACGGCATTCCGCCAAATCGTTTTCCCAAAACTCGAACAATTGCCGCACCGGTTGGGGTCGTCAATTCGGCTTGGATGTCGCTGGCGGCAAGCGGAATTCCAGAGAGTAATTCGGCCGTTGCCGGCGCGGGAAGCCCTACACGACCGTGGGCGATATCGACGAATCCACAGCCGACCGGAATGAGCGAGAAGTCGCAAGTCCTGATCTTCAAATACCGCAGGCCAACGGCCACGCCGACGATATCCGCGATGGAATCGATTGCACCGACTTCGTGAAAGTGAACTTTTTGGATATCGCAGCCGTGAACTTTGGCTTCGGCCTTGCCCAATCGCTGAAAAATTGTCAAAGCTAACTGTTGCTCTGCGTCGTCCAGTCCGCTTTGGCGGATGATCTTTTCGATGTCGCGTAAGTGGCGGTGCTTGTGTTCGGGCTGATGCCGAACGTCAATCTTTATTGCGCGCAAGCCCATTCGACGGACTTCAGTGCTTTCGAATCCGAGTCCCTCGATGCCCAACGTCGCGATCTTGGAATTCAACAATTCCAACGGGACGCCGACGTCGACCAAAGCCCCAAGGACCATGTCGCCGCTAATTCCGCTTTGGCAATCGAAATAGACCGAGAGCATGTTGCGGGGATTCCTGTTCGAACCGCTTGGGCCAATGTTTACGTGCGAATT
>JANMEB010000575.1:0-1138 GCA_031376585.1 Planctomycetota bacterium
GGACTTAACGGGACAGAGATTTGGAAGAGCAATGGCAACGGAGCTGTCTCTGGCACGTTCATGGTGAAGGACATTCGCCCGGGTGCAACCGGATCCAGTCCTTCACAGCTTTTGAATCTCAATGGACTTTTGGTGTTCACCGCCGACGAAGGGACGAGCGGAGTCGAACTTTGGCGGAGCAACGGCCAAGTGGCTGGGACGGTGCGAGTGAAAGACATCCGGCCTGGCGCGACTGGATCGGCACCGTCGAACATTCACAACCACAACAGCACGCTGTTCTTTTCGGCCGACAACGGGGTCAGTGGTCGGGAGTTGTGGCAGAGCACTGCGTTTGGGCCAGCAACGTTACTTGCCGCCGACATCAATCCAGGCGCCGGCAGTTCCAATCCATCATTTATCGAATCGTCCGTCACTACGCTGTTCTTCGCCGCCAGTGATGGCGCGAGCGGCACGGAGTTGTGGACGCTGTCCAATCCGCCGGCTCCAGAAGCGTTCCAAGCGTTTTACGCACCGCCGTCCGGAGCAACATTGACGTCGAGCCTTTCGGCAACTTTAGCGCCCAGCGCGTTACGAGTTGCTCAAGCGTCGTCGGTGAACTCGCAGAGCTTTTTGATCGATGCACGCGGTACAGCGCAACGTCCAGAAACCATCACACCGCGCGCGACTTGGCGAGCGGTGGGTGTCAGCCCACTGATTCGTTTCGCACTGGTTCAGGAGATTGTCACACAGCACGTAGTCGACTTCAGCGATCCGCCGGGACCAGCGGCTTCGCCGGTTAAACGGGGAACTGGTCAAGTGATACATTCGCTGCGAGAGCAAACAACCCTTGCACAGTCCAGTCTCCGTGCCGATTTCAATTTGGATTCGCAATTCGCGTGCGACGAACTTGAGATTTACTACCTTCGTAGTTGAGTCGGCGACTTTGGAGACAGCTTGCGAACGCCACGGAAGCGGTTACGATGAAGCGTCATCGAAACTTTTGGCACTGGCGGAGATTCAATCATGATTCAACCAAAAAATTCCGACCGACGCAATTTCCTCAAGGCCTCGGCAGCGCTCACTGGTGGCGCGATCGCTGCGGCGACTCGACCAGCGTATGCCTATCATCACTCGGTAGATGATACGCTCAAAGTCGGCT
>JANMEB010000577.1:0-1757 GCA_031376585.1 Planctomycetota bacterium
CGCGGGCGGCGAGCTTTACCGCCAGCTACCGCGTTTTGCGCCATCCATCGGGCTCGCGCGCGTGCAAGTGCATGATCGTTGCCCCAGCGTCGCGGCAGCGTTTTGCATCGTCAATGATTTCGCGCGGGCTGATGGGGACGTGCGGACTGTCCTTTCGCATTGGGACCATGCCCGTGATGGCGGCATTGATGATCAGCGGTTCCATCCGGCACCTCGTCTTTAATGGAAAAAACTGAAGCTAACGATCGTTGGTTAAACGCAAGCGGCGAAAATCGTAACCCGAAGCGTAAGCGAGGGAGACTCACGATCTGCCGCGTAATTCAATTTTCCTTCGGAATTTCCTCGTTCACTCGCCGGATTACGATGGTAAATTTTCATCTTCCACCCGCATAGTTCACGAAAAAAACATTCTTACGCTGCCGCGCGTTGGCCAAGCCCTGACACGGTGTGATCGAGCATCGACATAATGCTTTCGGGCACGCGAATCCCCGCGCGAACACAATAAAGCCATGCGACCACGGCGAAACTTCGACGTACCGAAAAGTTGATATGGCTTGCTGTTGCTTGCGCAGGATAATTCAAATTCAGAAACGGATTGGCTTCCCACACGACGATGCGGCCTTCTCTGTCGTAGCTATAATCAAACCCCACAACATCTAATCCCAGCGCGCGACGAGCTGATTGGAGCAATGCATGGTTCGGATCGGGAGCATTAATATATTTCAGCTCTTCGTTTCACAATTTCACGTTCACTAATCTCCGCTCAGGACGTACTTCCCAAGCATGGTTCGCGATGAGATGTCGCGGTACGCCGATTTCGCCTGCCGCAACATATCGGTACTTGCGAAACAACCCATCGCTTTCCGAACTAGTGTCGATGAACTCGACTGCAATTGGAGACTTGAATTGCGTCAGGTTGACGGCAGCTAGGCGGTCCGGCTGTTCAACGAGAATCGCCGCTTGGCCATGTCCCCGGTTCTCACGAATCAACAACGGAAAATCCAAACCAGCATGGTCTTTGCGGAATGACGCCGGGTCGTTTATCGCTACGTGTCGCGGCGTTCGCAATCCGGGCGTACGCATGAGCTGAGCACCAAGCGATTTCGATGTGTTGCTAAGCTGGCTTATGTCGTTGATGACGCCAAGGCCACGACGCTGACATTCTGTTTGAAGTGTCATAGCGCGGCGAAAACCTGACGGCGACCACATGTCTATTGTGTCACCGACCCAAGAAACGTGTAATGAGAAACGCGACCAGTCGCGAATTCGGCACGGGAGACGATGGAACTCGAAACGACTATTGAGCTCTGGGACATCGGCCCGAATCCACGCCAAAAAATCACGAAACACGTAGGCTCGTTTTCCAGAGTGACGCGTGATCAGGATGCGCGGAGAGCCTTGGGCAAATCGCAAATTCGTAACGCGGTCGTATACCGACATCGGTACGTGAAAAGCGATTGCCTTCAGTTGGTAAAGTGTGGGGCTTTTCACGCTGCGCTGCTGTCCTTCGTTACATAATTGACTCGCAACGGATCGAAGACATAGAGTGCGACCCAAAAAGTAGTCGTTGGGAATCTTCTGTCGACACTAGCAGGACCCAGCAGGCGCCAACCGCGACGAACAAGCAGTTGAGCCATGCGCGGTGAAGCTTGGCGGGTCGCGCAGACGGCTCCAGATTCCAAAGCGGCATGGTGTTGGGCATCCAGCAATAGCCCAGCCAAACCGTTCCCTTGCGCGGCAGTTGCGACCACGACTCG
>JANMEB010000597.1:0-4149 GCA_031376585.1 Planctomycetota bacterium
GGCGCATTCATCAGGCGAATGAATCCTTCGACAAGGTCATCACGGTAACAGAACGAACGAGTCTGCGACCCGTCCCCGTAGATCGTGATGTCCTGGCCCGCGAGTGCTTGGCGGATGAAATTCGACACGACGCGACCATCAAACGGATGCATTCGCGGGCCGTACGTATTGAAAATTCGGCAAATGCGAATTCGCAATTTGTGCATGCGATGATAATCCATGAACAACGTTTCGGCTGCCCGCTTGCCTTCGTCGTAACAAGCTCGGATGCCGATTGGGTTGACGCAGCCGCGATACGATTCCGGTTGCGGGTGGACTTCGGGATCGCCGTAAACTTCGCTGGTGGAGGCTTGGAAGATTTTCGCGTTGCAGCGTTTGGCTATTCCGAGCGAGGTCATTGCGCCGAGCACGGACGTCTTGAGAGTCTTAATCGGGTTGTATTGGTAATGGCCGGGAGCCGCAGGACAAGCCAAATTGTAAATCTGATCGACTTCGAGCCAGATCGGCCTGGTGATATCGTGCCGGATCATCTCGAAGTTCGGCATGTCGAGCAAGTGGGCGACATTGGACTTTTGGCTGGTGAAAAAATTATCCAAACAGATGACGTCGTGGCCTTGTTCGACCAGCCTTTCGCACAAATGCGATCCGAGAAACCCTGCCCCGCCGGTCACCAAAACTCGCTGAATCTTTGACACAATCTTCTCGCCAAGAATGAATGAAAATCGTCGCTGTTGGAGAGCAAACACTATACCGTTTGACCCGCGAAATCGTTATGGGGTCAATGAATCTTAGCGAATCACAATTTGACCAACGCGAGCAGGCAATTTTCAATACGCCTTTAGCGCCGTAGTTCTCAGAACCAATTATTTTGAATCCGAGCCGTTCGTTGGCGTGGCGAAAAGCCAAAGATGTTTTTCGGTGCGGACAATGATCTGGTTATCAACAATCGCGGGCGTTGCGGAAATGGACTCGCCAAGCTCCCGCGTTGCCAGGACGCGCGGTTTTGGCTCAGCCGAGAAAACGGTTATCGTCCCGCGCGCGGAGGCCAGGTAGATTTTGCCATCACCGGCAACAGGCGACGCATAATATGGGCCAGCCGCGGCGAGACGTTCTTGAAACAGCAGTTCGCCGCTGGCCGCGTTCAGACAAGTTACGACACCGCCGTTGCGCACCGCATATAGCCGGCCCTCCCAGATAATCGGTGTCGGGCACTCCGGTACGCCGACTTCGTATTGCCATGCGAGGGTTGGGGACGTTCCAGTGTCTCCCGGTCGAAGCGCGATCAAGCCGTTGGCGTGCGTCCACGGTCCCATCCACGAGTGAATTCTCGGCCATTCGTCCGATTGAATGCTTCCATCGCTATCTTCGTCGAGCATGCGGAAGAACATACGCAGCGGATGATCTCCTTGGCCGTCGGCGTCAGGGCGCGACAAGATGCTCTTATTGGTTTTTGCCTCGTCGGAGTTGATCGAACCATTGCCATCCGCGTCACATTCCTTGAGCAAGGCGTCAAACGTTGGCAACCCGGTTGCTTCGCGATTGGTCCGCAAGTTGTACGAACTCGTGAAAATCAAATCGGAACTAACTTGCGGTGTGGTTATCGGCTCATCGGCCAGCCCCGGTACCGACCACAGATCTTCTCCATCTTTCAAGGAACATGCTCGTAAGGTAAACGGCTCGTAGATCAACAGCGCGGCCTGAGTGCCAGAATTCCACAAGACTGGCGTTGACCAGCTTGACGCAGGGCCAGGGCGACGTCGTTCCCAAAGGAGCGTGCCGCTAGGTGGGTCGAAAGCTTGCAACAAGGACTCGTCTTCGCAGCCCGCCAAGACGATTAACTTTCCGTCGGCGATGATGGGTGAACTGGCCGAGCCGAACATGTTGCGTCGAGCCGTGGTTGCTTGTCGCCAAAGTTCCGTTCCACTTAGATCATACGCGACAATTCCAAAGGAACCGAAAACGACAAAGAGATGCTGGCCGTCGCTTGTCGGCGTCGGTGAAGCTGGCCCATGTTGCGGGTGAAATTTCTCGAATGCATCGATCTGAACATCGCGACGCCAGCGAAGTCCGCCGGTCCCGCGATCAAAACAAAGTGTCGAGAGCTTGCCTGGCTCAAACCCAGTGACAAAAATCGCATCGCCGACGACGATCGGCGAAGAGTGTCCTGGGGGCGTGGGGCTCTTCCACCTCAAATTTTCCTGGGGTTCAAACGATGCTGGCAATGCTTGTTTCGCGGAGGCGATTCCTGCCCCATTGGGCCCTCGAAATCGCATCCATTCGCCGACCGCTTGTTCGGACTTGGGCAAATCGATCGGTGATGCTTCCTGCGGTAAACTGAACAAAATGGCCAGCAATAAAAAATGGATCGGCATTTGAAACTCCAGATTTCTCGTTCCAGTGAATTCTACCCCAGCCCCTGTCGTAGACCCACATGCCGACCTGCCCGCGCCTTGCGGTATAATCTGAAGTCGCAATTAGCTTTGATGCCACCCTTTGCTTCGGAGGTTTTGGATGATTCGTCGCTTTTTCAAAATTCATCTTTGGCTTGTTGTGGCGGGAATGGCACTTGCCATCGCGACGGTTCCGACGACGTTGTTTTCCATTTACGCGCGGCCCGATCTATCCAAGACTCCGGTGGCCCGTCTGATTGAAAACATTGGGAAACAAGTCGCCGCCGATCCGAAAAACGCCGTCCTGTTGGTGAATCTGGCTCGCGTTCACGGAATGGCGTACGCAAAAAAAACCGACGAACTCGAAGTCGAAAAACGGAAGCCCCTCGAAGCTTGGTTTGGTTACGACAATCCGCGAGTCCCATTCGGAAAAATTGTTCCCTTGGACGACGAATTTAAGAAAGAGAAAAAGCTGAATGACGCTGCGATCGAAAAACTCGAAAAAGTGGCCAAGGAACACTTGGACAAATCAATCGAGACTTTCCGCAAAGCACTTGAGGTCGACAAGGAAAACGCGACCGCAGAGTTAGGCTTGGCGTGGGCGCTCGATCAATCCGGCAAAAGCGACGAAGCCATCGCCATCTACCGCAAGCTTGTCGCGTCCGGTTGGGAAAATGAAAAGGATATGACGTTCGCCAAAATAACTTTTAAGAGCATCGTCGCGGAATCGGCTGGGTATTTGCTCCAAAAACTGGACGAGCAAAAAGACAAGGCTGAAATCGCGGATCTAAATGATAAGTTCGAAAGGGTAAGCCAAATCATTCGCCCAATTACTCCGATTGCAATTCCGCTTGGCGAACCGAATTGGTCCAACGTCTACGATGCTTCCGCAAGCGTTCATTTCGACGCCGACGGATCGGGTTATCAGCACGAATGGACTTGGATTCGTCCCCAAGCCGGCTGGTTGGTTTATGATCAACAGCAAGACGGCAAGATCACTTCCGCATTGCAGCTTTTCGGAAACGTCAGCTTTTGGTGCTTTTGGGAAAACGGTTACGACGCACTTCACGCCCTGGATGACAACGGTGACGGTTGGATTCGCGGTAATGAGTTGAAAAGTCTGGCCATCTGGCAAGACATTAATCAAAACGGAATTAGCGAACTCGGCGAAGTCCGACCGGTGATCGCTCACGAAATTGCAGCGATCCATTGCAGTTGCTTTCAATCGATGTTCGACGGACAGATGATCTCGTTCAATCCGCGTGGTATTCAGCGGCGGGACGGGAGTTTCGGTCCGACCTATGACGTGATTTTGCAGCGGGTGAAAACGCGCGACGTGAATCAGATAGAACCGAAGGCGGTAGTGTTGGAATAGGCTCTTGTTCGAGATTTCAATCAGCACCTCGCCCCGACCTCTCCCGGAGGTTGACGAGAGGGAACGACGACGGATTTCGCACACGCTCGAATGTTGAAAGTGACGTCATATTGCCTTAGAGATGATTGCCCCCTAACAGGTGACTCAAATGCCCAAACTTTTTTCCGTCCTCTTTGTCCTCGTTGTCCTCCTGGTCCCATGCGACAAACCGCTTGCGGCTCAGGCATCGCCTAGGGTGCCGAAGAAAATCCTCTTTCTCGCCGGCAAACCGAGCCATGGTTACGCCGAACACGAACACTACGCCGGTTCGATTCTTCTGGCGAAAAATCTAGATGCGTCGATGAAGGATTTCGACACGGAAGTCGTTCGCAGCAACTGGCCCGC
>JANMEB010000608.1:0-5717 GCA_031376585.1 Planctomycetota bacterium
CGTCAGGCGGAAGTCGCGGGCGGCATGGCGGTAAGTGAGGCGGGTGTGATCGAAGCCGAGCAAGTGCAGAAGAGTGGCGTGAAGGTCGTGTACGTGGACGGGATTCTCCACGGCGCGGAAACCGAATTCATCAGTTGCGCCGTAGACCATGCCTCCTTTGACGCCGCCGCCGGCAAGCCACACAGTAAAGCCCCAATGATTGTGATCGCGGCCGCCGCCTGGCTTGCCATCGACTAGCTCCACTGCAGGTGTCCTGCCAAACTCACCGCCGCAAATCACAAGCGTCTCGTCTAACATACCGCGCTGCTTGAGGTCACCCAACAGCGCGGCGATCGGGGAGTCGCATTCGCGGGCCAACCTTCGATGTTCTTTTTCTAGGTCGTTGTGACTGTCCCACGGCTGCACGTCGCCGTGATAAACCTGAACGATTCGCACGCCACGTTCAACCAAACGCCGCGCGAGCAAAAGCTGTCGTCCATGCACCGTGTCGCCATACGCATCCAAGATGTACTTTGGCTCGTGGGAAAGATCGAATGCTTCGGTCGCTTCGGTTTGCATACGAAAGGCCAACTCGAAAGCTTGAATTCGCGCTTCTAGCTCTGGCTCGTTCATGCGGCTCTGTTGATGGGCCCGATTTAATCGTTCAAGCAAATCGAGCTGCCGCCGCTGATCGCCGCGATTGACCGATTGGTTGTGAATATGTTCGATCAGTTCTTCGATTTTGGTTTTGCGCGTGTCCAGATGTGTCCCTTGATAGACACCCGGCAAGAAAGCCGCACGCCAATTCGAAACGTCGGCAACAGGCAACCCCGGGCACATCGCGATGAATCCCGGCAAGTTCGCGTTCTCAGTCCCCAAACCATACGTGATCCACGCACCCATGCTCGGCCGCGACAACCGCTCGTCGCCGCAGTTCATCAGCCGCATCGACTGTTCGTGGTTGGGCGTGTTGGCGTGCATCGAACGAATGAAGCACAAGTCATCGGCATACGCCGCGGTCCGGGAAAAAATTTCGCTGATCTCGATTCCGCTCTGGCCGTATTTGGCGAATTTAAAAGGAGAAGCCATCGCCGCGCCAGTGTGCCGTTCGGTCGTGAGATTCCCCGCCGGAATCGGCTTACCGTGATATTTTTCCAAAGCCGGCTTCGGGTCGAATGTGTCGACTTGCGAGGGCCCGCCGTTGAGATAGATGTGAATGATCGACTTGGCCCGCGCGGGAAAGTGCGGCGCTCGCGGCAAAAGCGGCGAGAGTCTCGTCGGGTTGTCTGCCAAGAGCCGGTTCTCACCTAGCAAGCTTGCCAGGCCGACCATCCCCAGCCCGGTGCCCGTGCAGCACAGCATTTCACGTCGCGAGATTGGTTTCATTGCGCCGTTCCCATAAGACCCTTCACTCTACACTCCCAGAACTCGGGGTGAGAGTAGATGCTTGCGATTGTTGGCCAGCGTCTCACTGGACCGTGCCGACTGCCTTCTTGACCCGTTGATAGGTAGTCTCGACAGCTTTGGCTTGCGTTCCATCGGGACCGACGTTGTACGCAGTGATCGTCAGTTGGTCATCATCAAGCATTTCGAAATCCGTTCTCCAGCCCCATTTCGGTTGATTCTCACCAACGTCGTATTCACCAAATACGCTGAAGCCGCGCTCTAAACCTTCGCCTTGTGAAAACATAATGGCGTAGTTCATATGAAAGTCGTCCACCCATGAAGTCTGGTACGTTTTCGCTACCGAATTGAAGCCGATCAATTCTTCGCCATGCCGGGGATTCCCCTTAATCGTGCCCTCGTAAGTGTGGCGAAGAAATAGTCCATCAAGCACATTGGTGATCTCACCTGCCACCTTTGACTCGTCGGCGAGCTTGTCGGGTTCGAACCATGTTTGGCAAGTGCCCTCCCAATTGCCAATCATTTTCTTGAACAAGTCTTTCTGCGACAAGCGAGTGACGAGGAGTTCTGGAGTCCAATTCGGTTCCATAGGTGGCTTTCTCAAATCAATCCACGTACATCAATTCGTTCGACGACATCAGGACTTGCGCGAACTGCTCCCAATTCGATAATACCGAATCTGGTGCGGCGGAGGGTCCGATGAATTCTAAACTTACGGCCAGTTCACTATCGTCGGGTTCACGGGACAACACAGCGCGATAGATGGCGCGAATGCGCTCGCGCGAGTCAACAAGCTGAGCGATTTCTGGGCGCTTGATAACGGCTTGGGCTTGGGCCAATGCGAACGGCGAATTGAGTGCAAACAGCGCTTGCTGCGGCATCATGGTGCGTGATCGACGCTCGATCGATTGATCTGGCGTCGCGAAATCAAACGCGCGGAAAACGCCGGGCAGGCTTTGACGATCCACCAAGCCATACAAAGTCCGGCATGCAATGTTGGCGTCGGCGATGATGTCGATTGGCCTACCGCCCGATTTTTGCTCCAGCCTACCCGCGGCGGTCAGCAAAGAATCGCGCATCGATTCGAAGTCGAGCCTTTGACGGTTCATCCGCCAAAGCAAACGATTTTCTGGATCGACGCTGGCCGCAGCCACGGCAAATATGTCCGTAACGCTTGATGCCATCTGATAAGCGCTCGAAAGCATAATCCAGCGATGCAGTTTCTTCAGCGACCAGCCGTCGCGCATCAATTGTGTCGCCAAATGGTCGAGCAATTCCGGATGCGTGGGTGGCGTGCTGCGCCGTCCGAAATCGCTGGGCGTTGATACGAGCGGTTCGCCAAAGTGATACATCCAAACGCGGTTGACGATCACCCGCGCCGTCAGTGGATTTTCGGGTGCGGTGATTGCGCGCGCGAGATCCAAGCGGCCACTCCCTTTTGAAAAGATTTGTCGGTCATGCGGAGCGGCGATCGAAACGAACTGGCGAGGAACTGGGCGACCGGGTTGGGCGGCATTACCGCGCACAAAAATTCGCGGTTGGAGGGGTTCGGGTTTGTCATAAACTACCATCGCTCGAGGGCAAGCAACCGGCGACGTCGCCGCCATCACGTCCAACTCGCCGAGTTTGGCCCAATACTTGTCGGTTTCGGTGCGGGATGTGTGGCGATGCGTTTGACTAAGCGGAAAATAACAGGGGCTGGACGTTGAAGACAGTATCTCCAGAAGCTGTGATCGAGCTAACGAATCAACTTCGTTTGTGATTTTTTGCTCTGAAGGCAAAAGTTTTTTTGAAGGTTCGTAGGCTTCAACGAGCAGTTGGCCATAGGTCAGCGCCACGTCCGCGCGGCTTTTCAAAGGAGCGGCGTTCAACGCTCGCCACACCAATGCGTTGCATTGCCCGGCCGCGGTGCCGCTCGGGATCGTTGACCTTTTCTCAAGGACTTGGGCGGCGGCTGTCACAAAAGCGACTTCCGTTGAGTCTTCGATTTGCAATAGATCATGCCAAAGACCAAACACCGGATCGTCGGCAACGGCGTGTTCCGCCAAATACCTTCGCCAGCGAATCACGATGGACGGCCGCAAATCTTCCGGCGCAAGCGAAAGAAAAAAAACCGCCGACTCAAGCGGATCTTGTCGTTCGGCTGCTATCTTTAGCAAGTAGTCGCCCGTACGGCGCCTCGCGACATCGGAAAGAAACGCATGTTGGCTCGCCACGAATTCGTTCAATTCGAATCGTTTGGCGTACAACTCGCATTCGAACAACTCTCGCTCCGGCGTTGCTTCGCCGCTCACAATTTTCGGCAGCTCGGCGGGTGCTTCGCTGCTGGCCATGATGCCATAAAGCGAATAGTAATCGGCTGTCGGGATCGGATCGTACTTGTGGTCGTGGCAGCGCGCACACGAAACGGTTAGGCCCATGAAACCGCGTGTCGTCACGTCGATTTGATCGTCGATCACGTCGTGCACGTTATTGTCGTATTGGCGGCCAAGCGTCAGAAAACCGAGCGCCGCAAGCTGCCAGGACTCGACCGGCGGCTGGATCAAGTCCGCGGCAAGTTGCAGATGCACGAATTGGTCAAAGGGCAAATCTTCGTTCATCGCCCGGACAACATAATCGCGATAGGTGTACGCATAGGGCCTCAGCCGCGCGTCGCCATACTGAAGCACGCCGTCTTTCGTGTCAGCGTAGCGCGCCACGTCGAGCCAATGTCGACCCCAGCGTTCGCCGTAGCGCGGCGACTCAAGCAACCGATCAACGACTTTGGCAAAAGCGTCCGGCGATTGATCGGTAATAAATGCTTCGACTTCGTCGTAATTCGGCGGCAAGCCAATCAAATCGAAATACACGCGGCGAATGAGCGTGCGTCGGTCGGCCGGCGGCGCGGGTTGAAGGTGGACTTCTTCTAACTTTGCCAAAAGAAACGAATCGATGCTCGATTGAGCCCAATTCTTGCCTGAGGTTGCAGGCAGCGGCGGATCAGCAATCGGTCGAAACGACCAATGTTCTCGGTCGGCCTCCGTCACGATCATTTCGTTGGTCGAATGGACGAGGCTCGGAGATCCCTTGGGCCACGGCAAGCCCAGTTCTACCCACTGAGTCAGCAGCGCAATCTGTTCTGCCGAAAGCTTGTCCTCAGGCGGCATCTGGATTTCGGATTCGTAGCCAATTGCTTGGACAAGCAAACTATGCTCAGAATCGCGTTCCACCGCCGCCGCTCCGGACTTGCCGCCTGCCAAGATCGTTTCACGCGACGTTAACCGCAGACCCGACTCCGGCTTTTCGTCGCTGTGGCACTCCAGGCAATGCTCGACGAGAATCGGCCGAATCTTTGATTCGAAAAATTCCTCGTGTTCGTCAGCGTCAACAATGCATGTCGCCAGCGCAACGGCTAACCACCCGAGTGCAAATAAAATGCAACGCATTGGGGCCACTCAATCCAGAATTCGCAAATTGCCAATGCGACCATTGTATCAACGATTGACCTCAATTGGTGCCGTTCGCGGATGGCCCATTATTACCAAATCGTCAAAATCCGCGTCTAGATTCGTTGTGCCACGACGTCGATTCCACTGTTCTTGACGCGAACGCTCGCGGCTTGGTTCTCAATCACTTCAAACGTGATCTCAACTTGAGGGGACCCATAAAGGTTAAACGTGTGTTGACCTAAACAAGCCATGAATCGGTAACTCCATCCGGTCCGTCGAATCCCGAGCCGCGGAACGGTTCCCCCTTTTCCGACTTCCAATACGTCTGACGCTCCTTTCCCAAAATCATAACTGCCGAAGTAGACCGACATCGCTTCGGCGGAAAGCGGGTTGTCTGGCTGCGGCACGTCGGCTTGCCCCAACTCTTTCAGATACTCGATGACTCGGTCGGCCTTGCTGGCGACCGCATGTTTTAACAGAGTGATCCCATGCGGCCCGCGCGTTTTCTGGATATTCGAATTGGTCTGGCAAATCGAACGGACCACGTCCACTTGATCCATCGCCGCGAACGAAAAAATCGTTGGGCTGGCACCGTGCGCCAGCAGCAACTCGATGATGTCCCGCCGGCCCGTGTGCGACGCGGCACCGATGGTAGTTTCCCAATCGCCAAATCCCCAATCCCAAGAAGCTTTCGCGAGTGAAGGATTCTCGAGCAGCAATGCGGTGACTTTATCCAAATCGAAATGCGAGGCTCCAACAATTTCAGACGCAAGTTTGGGTATGGTTTGTGGAAACGAATCGGGGACGAGCGGTTTTTCTTGCGACATCACCCCCGATAATTTCGGCAACCACGAGAGCGAAGCAACGAATCCCATACTGGAAAGCAAACTGCGGCGAGAAATCATG
>JANMEB010000640.1:0-4874 GCA_031376585.1 Planctomycetota bacterium
CAGTTCACGCCGTTTTTTGACCGACGGCGTTCAGCGGAAGAACTTTGTGACGGGCATTCGTCCTGCAAATATGCAGCGTGACAATCGACCGGCGCGCGGAGTGCTTTGGCACCGTCTGCTGATTCTCTGCGCGGTGTTTGCATCGGGATGTCATATCTTGCGGCCACGACCAGTCGACTACAAATCGTCGATGGCGCGTGAGATGACGTTTAATGGAATCGATGCCTTGCAGCGAGGTCGGGTTGTCGAAGCGCAGAACTTGTTCACCAAAGCTGCCCAGGCGGCTCCCAACGATCAGCGGATTCGCGCCGAACTGGCGCGGACTTATGTTCAAAACGGTCAAGTTCATCAAGCCATCGCCGAGATGAAAGAAGCCGTTCGTCTTTCCGGTGGCGAAGCTTCGTATCACGTCGATTTGGGGCAACTGTATTTGCAAACTCGGCAATTGGAGTTGGCACGAGAGCAAGCGGCGCTTGCGCTCAATAACAATCGGCGATTGGCCGCCGCTTGGGCTTTGAAAGGCCAAGTCGAAGCGGGAATGGGCGAACTGGCACAAGCCCGCGTTAGCTTGAATCGCGCACTAGCCCACGATTCCGAACTGCGAGACGTGCGATTTCAATTGGCCCAGGTCTATCATCGACTGGGTCAGCCTCAACGGGCGCTGTCGGTATTGGAAAGTCTGCTACGGCAAACAGGGCTCGGTGAAACGCCGCAAGAATACCTTTTGCTGCACGGCACGGCGCTGGCTCAGATCGGACAGTTGGACAAGTCTGCCGAAGTTTTGGCGAGTGCCGCCGAACGACCGGAGCCGCTTCCTGAAACGCTGTTGGAATTGAGCCGCATTCAAAAGGAGCGCGGAGACGTTGCCAACGCGAGTCGTGTTCTAATACGAGGACGAGAGCTCTATGCAAATCGGCCCGAGTTCCAAAAGCAGCTAGACGAATTGCTTCCCGGCGGTGACGAAACCGCCCGAGCGAGTACCTGGAAGTGATACCAGCAGCATCACAACTTAAGTAACGGACGGTTTTTCGGGCAATCCCGTTTTTTGTTGAATTCCCGCCGCCGAATGCCGAAGACCGTTAAGCGGTATGCCGTTTCGGATTTGTCACCGTTCCCCATCCGACTAGGGCAATCGTTAAAGTCCGCGTTGCCAAACGACACGACCAGAGTTCCGAATTAGTCCCCAAAGGCGATTGAGCGATGCAAAACAACCAAGGCACTGACTCCTCCAATTTCACCGATCGCCGAAATCCGGAAATACAACGCAAGAGTCCCGGCTCCGAGCGACGCCAATTTAACAATTCGCACAATGAGCTTTCGCCTGAAGCCGCTGAACTAGGGCGCGCGATCGATCAATACAAACTTCTGAATCGTCGTCGCTTCATCACATACGACGAAATGCTAGGCGTGATCAAACAACTTGGGTATTCCCGGTAATAGCTTTTCGCGCTGGGTTGCTAGTTGCCAAACCGGCTTCCATCGGCACAAAGCCGAAGGGGAGCAAAGGGTTCTTTGCCGAACGGGAGCGGAGGGATTTTTGCTTCGCCCCGCTGGCCTTGTGCCAGTGGACGAAAGGTTTGAAAACTAGAGATTCGACGAAACCTCACTGCTTCAAAAATTGACGCAGGACAACCGACGCGCGACGAAAGCTCGCTTTAAGGATACGATCAATTGCGTTAGTTATGGGCGGCGTTGAGAAGTGGGTCGGTCAAATCGCTAATTGAAATGATTCCCAAAGCTTGATCTTTGTCGTTGACGACTTGGGCAATTTCGTGCCGCTTGGTTTCCATGCGCATGATGGCTTCGCCCGCATGTTCTTGTGCTTTCAAAGTCAGCAGAGGATGGAATTCGTTGATGGCGGCGTTCGTATTAGGGGCTAACAGCAGATCAATCGTCCGCACGTATCCAATCAGGTCGGACGGTCGCTCGCCGTAAATCACGATGTTCGATAAACGATAGCGTTGAGCGTATCCGAGAGCTTGGCGATAGGTTGTTCCGCGTTGCACGCTATGCACGCGATGCAACGGAAGACAAACTTGGCCCACGGGCTGGGCGGCGATATTGAAAAAGTTCTGGGCCAGCTTTCTCTGCACCGGTTGCAGCAAGCCGGCTTCTTGTCCTTCTTGAAGCATCTGTTCCAGCTCTTTGCGCGCCAGTGTGAGACGGATTTTTTCCGGCGACTGGCCGACGATCCATTCGAGAAGTCGAGCAAGCGCCCAAAGCACCGCGACCAGCGGGGAAAACAGAACAAATAGGATCAGATACAAAGGAGCGCATTTACGCAACAATCGATTCGGCGCCAAGTAAAACAAGCTTTTGGGCAATAACTCGCCGTAAACAAACACAATGGGAGTGATCAAAATCGGAGCAATGAACTCGACTGAGGGCCCTTGCGCGACGCCATGGGCAAAGACAACTACTGATAACGAGATTAGGTAGTTGGCGATATTATTTCCTATCAGTGAGGTGCCAACGTATAGCGACGGGTTATTGACATGTCGCAACAAATATTTGGATATAGAGTCCCCTTCGATGCCATCCAACACCCAGCGAACTCGACTGGATCGAAAGAATCCGGTCTCGATTCCGCTGGAGAACGCGCTCAACAACAAGCTCAGCACAAACAAAATGATGGCGTACAGAATCATGTTGTCGCCCTCGGAGGCTGCGCCAGCGTGACATCCACAAGCATGTGGCCACGGAACGGATATTCAAGGACGAGCAGATCGAATGGTCCCCACTGACAATGATCTCCAGGTTGGGCCAATCGTTGTAACTTTTCCTGGATAACTCCCGATATGGTAATGCTGCGCGTCTTTGGCAATTCGATTTTGAGGCGGCGCGACAAATGGCGCAGGCCAACCATTCCGGATACGACCCAGTTATTTGGGCGGATGAAGTGAATTGGATTCTCATCCAACAGCCGCTTGCTGCGGCTAGGCGCGTAGTTGAAGATCGTTTCCAGAATGTCTTCGATCGTGAGAAGTCCAATCGTTTCGCCGCGCTCGTTGACGATCACCGCGACGTCTCGTTCCAAGCGCGTCATATCTTCCAAGGCGCGGGCGACGGTGGTACACCAGGGAATGTACGAAACCGGGACTGCCAATCGATCAATATTGCGCACTGGCAGTTCGTATAAATCCGTGAGGCGGATCGCGCGGGAAATTTCTTCTTGTTTGAATTCGGTAACCAACAAGTAACCGGTGCGAAAATCTTTGCCTTGTAAATCCGCGATGTGTACCGGTGGGCGAAGGGCTTGGAATTGAGTGCGCGGCCGCATCCATTCTTCGACGCGGATTTCGGAAAGCTGAACCACGTTGGCGAGAACGGCTTGTTCCTGTCGCAATAATTCGGCGTCGCTAACGGACAAGTGAATCGCGCGCTCCAGATCGGCGATTTCCAAATACGACTCGCGCTCGAAGTTCGGCCAGAGCATGCGCTGCGAGATGAGCTTGGCGGTTTGCAATAGCGGCATGATCGGGTCCAGGACGCGGGTCGCCACTGAAAGTGGCAAAGCGAAAAACCGGGCCAATTGCCGCGGGACCAGTACGCCGATGCTTTTGGGAAGCAGTTCTCCGCAAAAGATGACAACCAAAAGCGAAACCACTGCTAAAACCAGGGCCCAAGTCTTTCCGTGGGGCTCCAGCTTTTCCAGCTCGATTGCCCAACTTGACGCGAGCGTAAAGTAGGTGAGGTTGACCACCAAGTTCCAGAACAAGATCGCAGATAACAATCGGTCCGGGTCGTCGAGAAGTCGATCGGCGATTCTGTCGGCAGCAGATCCGCGCTTCATGGCACGGCGATCGGCCGGCCGCAAGTAAAACAATGCGGCTTCGCTGGCTGAGAACAGCGCCGAACAACAGACAAGGAGCCCCATCGCAATTAAGCTGGGGATCATTTCCAGCAGCTTATTCATCCTCGTTGATCTTTGATCGCCCCATCGCGATGTTAAATTCGCCCATCGCGGGCACTATCATCGCCGCCGTGGCGAATCCATACGTAAACGCCATTACGAGAAACACTGACAAAGGTCGATCCAAAAGCAGACTGGTAACCGAAAAGAACATCGCGAGTGGCAGTAGTCCCATGGCCAGCCCAAGTGCCGCCGACGGATTCTTCGCGACGATGGCCGCATACAATCCCACTCCGCCGCCGACGATGAAAGCCAAAAACGGTGCCAGTTGGGCCTCCATGTTTCCGGCGAACGACACGAGCATAACCATCGTCGTCGCAACTCCGAGGAATAGAAAAAACACGGTGCCCAAGCTCACCGCAATCGCTCGGCGACTGCTCCAATAAGTCATTCCGCAATGAATGCCTAACATCGCGACGAATGCATACAACACCAACGTTCCCGCAGCGATATACGCCAGATGTTCCAAAGATATTTGACGACAAAACCACATATAGACGCAAATCGCCAGCGGCAACAGAATCATATCAAGGCTAATCAATAGCACGCCCGCCAGCTTGCCGAACAAGAATTCTTTCGGCGACAAGTCCGTGACCATCAGCAAATCCAGGCACCGTCCGTCTCGTTCGTTGGTGATCGAAGTCACCGCCAATGCGTTCACGATGACCAAGCTTACCAATATGAATGGTGCCAGAAGCTTGGCGATCGGCGAGAGTTCGCCTGTTGCGATGGTCAACAGCGCCGTCGGCCGTTCTTGGATCAACCAGCGTACGCCGAAAAATACCAAGCCAGCCATAATCCAATACGCTAGACGTATAAAAATGATCTTTGAGCCGTACGCCCACGTACACGTCTCGCGCCACAAAACAGGATTGTTCCAAACATTTCGCGATTGCCGGGAGACTTTTCGACTTCGATCATCGATGTGCCGCGAAACAGGCAAATCGCTCTTTTCCTCTTT
>JANMEB010000665.1:0-11854 GCA_031376585.1 Planctomycetota bacterium
GCAATCGATTCTTAGCGCTCGACGTGGACAAGCTTGTTGGCGTTGGATCGAAGGCACATGTAGATTCAAGAATTGGTCTCACGGCAGAACGCGGATGCGTAGATTTTTGAATTCAACCGGAGCACCTTCGGATTCCAAGCACAAAAACCCGGTGTGGGGTTCGCAGTGGGTGCCCCCGGAGACTTCTTCGCCATTGACCCATAAACGGACTTCGCCGTTGATCGCGCGCACGTAATAGTGATTCCATTCGCCAATTCCCTTGCTCAAGTTCTTGCGCGGGAAGCTACGGTTGCCGCCCGGAGCGACTGGTGGAAACGGAGTCATCTTCGATTTGCCCACCGGAAAGACGTCGCCGTTCGTGGTAAACCAATCGGCTTTCTTGCCCGATGATTTTTCGTACTGCTCGGTGTAGCCGTGATCGAGTACTTGGACCTCGATCCCGCCGGGTGGAAGCGCATCGGGTTTCAAGTCTTTTAGCGCCTCTTCGGACGCCCACACAAAAATTCCAGAATTCCCGCCAGACTCCAAGTGCCGCCACTGGGCAACAAGTTCAAAGTTGTCGAATGGTTTCTGCGACCGGATCACTCCCACAGGTTTTCCAGTGCAATGGACTTCGCCGTCCTTCCACGTCCAAGTCTCTTTTTCACAGTTGACTCGTACGAAATCTTTTTCGCCAAGCGCGCTCCACCCAAGTCCAGTGCCGTCTACGAACGCCTTGGGCAAGACCTTCGGGTCATCAGCGTTGGCACTCATCGTGCAAACCGCCAACAGACACATTGTTGAAACGCTTCTAAGAATTATTTTATGATTCATATTCGTCGCCTTCCGTTTTTGATGCACTCTGTTTAACCGGACTGTTTCGGGCCGCGCGGCAAGGTTGCAGCGCCCGGAAGCCGGGCGGTTAAACGCAGAGCACAATACATTACCACAGCAACGTCCCTGACGGGCTTGCCCCTTGGTAGCGAAAGATTAGAAACACACTAACTATGCCAACAGCAATGGTTTTGGATCGCGAACATTCCCGGATGGTGGATCAAATCGCGGTGCGCGAATTTGGAATGAGCGGCTTGGTGCTGATGGAAAACGCTGGGCGCGGTTGCGCCCAGGATTTGCTACGCCTGGGCGTGGATGGAACTGTCGTCGTCTGCTGTGGGTCCGGCAATAATGGTGGCGATGGTTTCGTCATTGCCAGACATTTGGCCATTGCAGGCATCAAAGTTCGTGTGATGTTGGCGGCCAAGCCATCGGAGCTTTCGCCGGATGCGCGCGCGAACTACGAAATTCTGGCCAAGACCGCCACGCGAATCGAGTGCTTACCCCACGCAAGTAGCGACGAAATTCGCCGCCATTTAATCCCAGAAAACGAAGACAAGCTCGCTTGGATCGTTGACGCGCTGCTGGGCACTGGCGCGAGTGGTCCGCTTCGTCCGCCGCTCGATGAATGGATACGGCAAATGAACTTGTCCAAAGTGAAGACGCTCGCGGTCGATATCCCCAGCGGCTTGGATTGCGACACAGGTCAAACGGGTGGCGATTGTGTTCGAGCATCTCAAACGTGTACGTTGGTGTCGCTCAAACCCTGTTTTCTACGTGAGCCAGGGCGTCATTTGGCCGGAATAGTCAGCGTAATCGATATTGGAGTCCCCAAAGAAATCAAGTTCGCCGTCGAACAACACCAGATAAGCGTTGCCGCGATTGATTTCGCTAGTTGGCAGAGCGAAAATGGCCGTAGCCAATAATCGACACCGAATCGAGCGTTCGGAGAAACTGGCAGACGAAATGGTCTGCTTCACGCGGGGATATTAATGAGCATGTGGCTACAAGTTGTTATCGCATTCGTCCTTGCATTCATCTTTGGTTCGCTGGTCGAGTACGTTGTGCATCGGCTGATGCATGCCGGAAAGTTATTTCATAAGACACACGCCCAACACCACCAGCTTGGCGAAGGTCAAGGATGGCTGTTGGAATTCAAAGACTACATACTGCCAGGGCTGGCGATAATTTGGTTCGGGTTTGTGGTGTCGTTTCCGGCTGGATTTGGTTTTGCGGCGGGTTGCACTGTGTATGCCGCCATGGCGGCCTACGCGCATCAAGTACAGCACGAAAAGCCCGAGTTGGTATTTTGGATGCAGCGACCGGTGCATCATTTGCATCATTCCAAGAAAATGTGGCATCACAATTTTGGAATTTTGGTCGACGTATGGGACCGCTTATTTGGTACTTATAAACCGGTCGATGAAGATCCGCAGCGCGAGCGACCGAAGTTGACGATGGGTAGTTATTTTAAGATCAAGTGGTTTTGAGTGCGGCTTGAATTGCTGGATTCCGGCCCCTCATTCCGCCGACGGCGCACCACCTTGCCCCCGCAACGCCAGGGCGAAGGAACATTGCAAAATTAGCGAGATGTTCGCCGACGGGGAGCGTCCTTCCATTTCATAGCGCGGCGCATGGGTTCGATTCGCAAGACGACTTCGCCGTTTTGAAAAATGCGAACGGTCCCACTCGATTCGCTGACGACAACCGCAATGGCTTCAGTGTTCTTGCTAATCGCGGCACCTGCGTAATGCCGCGAGCCAAGTCCGGTGGTCATCGTCAGTTCGACTGGGGCAGTATCGATTATTCGACAACAAGATTCGACAGTTCCATCGGCTGCAATGATGAACGCACCGTCAAGTTGCGAGATTTCCTTGATGGCTTCCACGACACGCGGATCGCTGAGATTTCGCTCCTTGCGCGAGTACCCTTTCATGGGATCGAAGCCGACGGATTGGCTCTGCTGAAGTGCTCGGCGGTGGTCGCCGACAATCAACATCGTTCCGACGGGCTTGCCTTCACGCCCTTCGCGACCGATCTCGACCGCCAACTCGACGACGCGCTTCATAGTCTCCAGAGGAACCTTGGTTTCGAGCTTTTGCAGGTCGCGTGCCGTGAGTCGACCCAAGTGTTTCGTAAGTTGTACGACGCTAATGGAATCGAACTGGTCGACGCTAAAACCACTATAGACGGCAACGACATTGGCTCCCGGCCGAAGGTATTCTGCGGCAACTCCGTCCAAAATCGCTTGGGTGAGCCGATCGTGCATGGTGGCTTCTGGATTTTCAAGCTTAATCCGAGGAAGTTCATAATCCGCCGCCGATTGCAGCAACTCTGCAGAATGCCCGACGACAATAACCATGACGCGATCCAATTGCGTCTTGAGCCATTGGAATCGATGACCGTTTGCAAATCCCTCGCGGTGCGCTCCGTCGTCCAGAAGTACGAGCACGGCGTCGGCGGAAGCGGCTAGCGCAAGCTGAATGGCCGTTTCAACCATTGGTACAAAAACGTCGTTGTTAGCTGAGTGGGTCATCAGTTCGTTGCGCAATGTTTCGGACAGCCGAATGTGCCTATGAATTTAGACGATTTGCGCAATCAAACAAGGGTTTTGCAAGTTCCGATTCAATGCAATCGGTGTTGGCAGCGAGTGACTAGCGGCTGATTGTTGGCGCGGGACTGGGCGAGTCAGTCGTGGGAATGGGCGTCACTGCGGGAATTTGGCTAGAATTTTGGCGGACATAATCTCGCCAAGCCACGACGTCGTGTCCGAAGTCTTTGTCCGTCACAGCTTGCAATGAATCGGCACCGCGCAACTGAATCGCCGGATTGGGATCTTCAAGCGCCAGAGCCAATGCCCGGACGGCTTCGGGCCCGCGATAATTTTGCAATACACGTGTAGCCGCCAAGCGAAGGTCGATATCGGAATCGCCGCCGATGACTTGTTGCAAAATTTGAATGGACTGGGGGTTAGAGTTTTTTGAACATGCGTGCACGGCGGCCATGCGAATGTCCGACTGTGGGTCTTGTGCTGCGGCCATCAATGCAGTTCG
This sequence comes from Planctomycetota bacterium, assembly GCA_031376585.1. Lineage (GTDB taxonomy): Bacteria > Planctomycetota > Planctomycetia > Pirellulales > Pirellulaceae > JANMEB01. The sequence goes on from JANMEB010000665.1 coordinate 3,867, forward strand.
AGCTTCAGGCGCGTCAAGTTCACCAAGAAGCTGAATGGCTTTGATTCGAACTAAAAGCACTGGGTCCGTTTGAGCGATTTTAGCCAATTGCAAAGCGGCTTGGTTTCGATCGGATTCGGTGCCTTTGACCGCCGATGCCACGATCGCCTGCATGTCATCGCGTTTTGTAAATAGCGAGGGGGCGAGTTGTTCTTCTTCGGCCCATCGTTGGCGCGCCCATGGCGATGCATAACCAGTTCGCCATAACGGACCTTTGACGCAGCCGTTTGCGGCAATCAAAAGTACGCAAAGTGTGCTGACGAAAAGCAATGTCGGTTTCATGAAGTGTCCGCGAATTGGCGGCAATTAAATAGGCTCGGAAAACACCGCGAGACGTTAGCAGAAACCGGTCAGATTTGAAAACGCCGGTTTGGTCTAACTACGAAGCTGGCAAATGGCGAACTTGGCGATTGACAGCGTCGCTTGCCATCGATACCCGGCAAGCGTGCCGAGATGCGAACGTAATCCGCTTGAAGTCAATTTGATTCCAATAAAAAAGCCACGCGGGAACACGTGGCTTTTCTCGAATTAATGAAGTTGTCGACCTGGGTTAGGAGACCTCAACGTCATTGTTTTGGGGTGCTTGAAGATTTCGAATCGGCGTGGGACGCCCTGGTTTCTCGTCTTCCGATTGTTTGCCGTAGCCGTAGCTATAGCCGTATCCGTAACCGTAGCCGTTGTACTGATATCCTGCACGGTAAGCACCGTAGCTGTATTGGCTGCCGTAGCTGGATTGGTTGCCGACGCCGTTGACCACGACGCCGATCAAATTGGCTCCAACCGAATGCAGAATCTCGGCAGCTCGATCAGAACTGATCTTCACATTCTTCTTAATACGAATCGCAAGGATAACTCCGTCGACTCGAGCCGCAACCGGGCACGGGTCGGTAACCGCAAGCACCGGAGGCGTATCGATAATGATGAAGTCGTAGTGGTTCTTCATTTCTTCGACCAACTCGCCGACCCGGGGGGTCGAGATAAGTTCCGCCGGATTCGATGGCTTATCGCCACAAGGCAAAATCGAAAGCCCAGGTATTTCCTTGCATTCATAAACGGCGCTGCGCCAAGTCTTTTCGCCGTTAAGAACCTGTGGGAAGCCTTCCTTGGTCTTGATGCCAAACGAATGGTGAACGGTGGGTCGTCGCATATCGGCGTCGAGCAGCAACACTCGTTTGCCGGATTGAGCGATGGAAACCGCAACGTTGGCCGCAATCGTCGATTTGCCGTCACCTGGCGTTGGGCTGGTAATTTGAATTACCGAATTCGTCTTGCCCTTGGTACTAAAGAACAACGCAGTTCGAATGGCCCGGAATGCTTCCGATGCCTGAGACTTGGGCCGATGGTAAGTGCATATCGAAGGATCGATAAACGAGTTCTCGATGACATGCCGCTTCGATTGCTGGATGACAGGGATATGCCCAATCAACGGCATACTCAACTGCCGCATGATTTCTTCTGGGTTGTGGAAGGTCTTGTCGGCAAGGTCGACGAAATAACCTAAACACATGCCGAATAACGATCCGACTAAACCGCCCAAGCCAAGCACCAGCGGCAAGTCCGGCCAGATTCGATTGCCAGACGAAGGCGAATCCAAAGAAACGATGTGGAAGCCTTCCTTTTCGTTGTCGACATATCGTTCATCGATGTAGCGAGGATTGATCTGAGCGAGGGTCTTTTGAGTTTCTTTCAAGAATTCTTGGTACATGCCGACTTCTTCCTCGGCATCTTTTAGTTTTCGCGACATGACGTTGAGCATCTCGGCGCGACCAAGGTGATATTTCAATTCTTGCTCTAAACCTGGCAGTTGTGCAACAATGGAACTGTAATTCAGCGCCAAGTTGCTCACAAACGCGGCGAGGAATTGTTCATCGGAATAAGGTTTTGGCCCGTTGTCATTCAGGAGAGGCTGTTCGTTTTTTTCCAAGTTGGAGACCATGTTCGTCATACGTTGAATGCTGCGATCGATATTGAGAATATCAGGATGTTTGGCACCAAGTTCCTGAATTCTTGATTCTCGATCCGCCATCAACGCTTCAATTTTCTGTTGCCAATCCAAAACGATACGAGTCTTCTCCATGTCCAAATTAGTAGCAGGTTGAACCGTCCCCTTGTTGAGTTCAATCGGACGATCAATTTGTCGAACTAGTGCGAGAGCCATAATGACATGGGTGGCCCCTTCGTTTCGGGTTTGCAATTTTTGAAATATTTCCCGGATCATGCCAGGAACTGGGTCCACAGCAGCGACTTCATTGCGGCTGACGTTCTTGCTTTCCGGTCCCGGCGTTTCGTCGGTTTGCGGCAAGTTCATTGAAATCGACGGGGCAACAGCCTCGGTTGACGAATCGGGATTCGTTGCGGCGTTTAACTCAAACTCATTCTTGACGACGATTTCCGAACTTTCGTCTTTCCTAATTTCAGGGATTGGCGACGTCGTATCGGCACCCGAAGCTGGCAACTGAGCTGTTTGGTTCGGCGAATCCGCGTCAATTGGAGTTGTGTTTTCGTCAGTAGAATTTGCATCTTGGGTGGCGGCATCGGGTGACACCATCACGATGGAATCCATGGAAGTGTCGGGTGAATTCGTAGCAGATTCGGCGCTGGCAATCGCTTGGTCGATGGCGGCATCGCCAGAGTCGGATTGCTTTTGGTCTTGGAGGCGCTGATGAATCCAAGTTATTTGCGCTTGCAATTCGGCTCGCTTCTTTTGCGTCTGTTCGATTTGGGTGTTAAGTTCACCAACTTTTACATTATGCAGCGATAGATTATTCGAACCGACGATGACGTCGGAAACATTGTTCTGTTTTGCCAAAGTGTAAATTTCGTCGCGCGTTTTTTGCCGTTTCGCGATGTAGTCGGCGAAAAAGGTTTTGATGCCCTTGAACTGCGTGACAACTCGGTCGGATTCAGACGAAAACTGCTGCTCCAAATCTTTGGTATACGTCAGCACGACGCTATTGAGCATCGTCTTGGCTTCCGTAGAATTAGTGGCCTTGAAGGTCAGATCGAAAACTTCGCCGTCTTCTTTATCAGGCCGAACTTCGAGATTCCTGAGAACTTTGCTCAGACGCTCGTCCTCGGCGAGGCCGTTAAATATGTCCATCTTCGATAGTTCGGCCGAGTCTTCAAAACAACGCCGGACGATACGCTCGCTGGCGATATCCTTGTCATGTCGTTTCAAGAAAGTCTCGGAGCCAGGAATCAAGTTATCATTGTTGACCAACGCTAGTTGGGTGGGATTCTTGGGACGAATGCGGATTTTCGCCGACGATTGATACCACTCCGTAGCTTGAGTAAAGTACAAATACGACAAACCCAAACCGATGACCAAACCCAATAGGATCAGCCATTTTCGGCGAGCAACGAGTCCCCAAAAATCAACGCGGGGCTGTTCGACCGGAAAGCCCCCCGTCCAAGGTTGATTTGATGGTTGTAGGTCGAGCGATGGGAGCGTGTCCACAAAAAGCCTCCAAACAGCGGTATTCTCGTGTGTCTTAGACGAGAGCGAAATGATGCGTAACGGTAGTGCAGCCAAGTCTGAAGGAATCGGCGCGGCGAAATACGTCCATAACTATAAGCATTCCTACGCGAATCTCAACTGCTTCGTTCATTTCGCTTGTTTTATCGGGTTTAGCTTGTCTCTGACTCTTGGTTGGCGTGAATGTCCGTTCGTTCACAAAACACAGCCCTGGAAACGACCAACGGATCGTCGATCACGCACCTAAAAACTCCTTACGGGTTTTCACTTGTTTGGGTTCGACCAAACAGATAGCCTTAATCCTCAAAATCTGCTTGCCTCGAAACGATGCATAAATCTTGCGCAGTCAGGCTATTGCGCGATTGGCAAAATTTGACAGTTAGCGAAAGCCTGCCGTCGAAGTCACGATTGTTTCGCAGTTAGTCGTTCGCCACAAACGATCCGGGTGACTTTCCAAACAGGCAAGTCACCATCTCGAAGCCCGCACCGCCCAGGGTTACGATGTCGCTATGTCAAAAAGCCCCATGATGCAGCAATACGACGACGCAAAAAATGCTTGCGGCGACGCCTTGCTTTTGTTCCGCATGGGCGATTTTTACGAGCTGTTTTACAAAGACGCCGAAACCGCCGCTCGAACCCTGGGTTTGACGCTAACGAGTCGCGATAAGACTGAATCTGCGATTCCCATGGCGGGCTTTCCTTATCACCAGCTCGACAACTATTTGGCCAAGCTCATTGCCGCCGGGTTTCGCGTCGCGATCTGCGAACAAGTCGAAGACCCCAAATTGGCCAAGGGAATTGTCAAGCGCGAAGTCACTCGCGTCGTTAGTCCCGGAACACTCACCGACGACGCCCTACTCGATCCGCGTCAAGCAAATTATTTGGCGATGGTTTGCGGCTCGACTGATTCACAGCGGCCGGAGCTTCCCACGAATATTGGCTTGGCCTGGATCGAACTTTCGACAGGAGTTTTCTACGCGGCGACGGTTTCCGAGAATCAACTCCTGGATCACCTCAGCCGTATCACGCCGCGCGAAGTCTTGTGTGTCGAAAACTCGAATTGGGCTGCGAAATTACAAACCGAATCGTGGATGGTAACGACGCGCGCGGCGTGGACGGTCGCGTTCGAGCGATCGTCCACCGCCCTGCAAAAAAAATTCGGCACGGCGACACTGGCCGGTTTTGGATTCGAGTTGGAGGACGAGTTAGCCATTCGAGCGGCCGGCGGAATTCTCGAATACCTCAAGGAAACGCAAAAATCGTCGCTCGATCATATCGACTCGCTCATCCCGTATCGCACCGGTTCGACGCTCGAAATTGATCGCGCAACGTGGCGGTCGTTGGAAATCGCTCGGACCATTCGCGACAATTCGCGGATCGGATCGCTGATCAATGTGGTCGACCGCTGTGCGACCGCCATGGGTTCGCGCAAGCTCGCATTGTGGTTCTCGCAGCCGCTCACCGCCATAGAACCCATTCGCCATCGGCAAGACGCCATCGAGGAGTTGATCGGCGAAGCAGCAGCTCGAGCGGAGCTGCGCGACTGGCTCAAGTCCGTCTACGACCTCGAACGATTGTTGGCTCGAGTGACGACGCAGCGAGCGACGCCACGCGATTTGGCTTTTATCGGTCAGACGCTTGCCGCCTTGCCGCGAATCAAAGCCAAATTGTCGGCACGCCGCAGTGGCTTGTTGAATCAGCTTGAACAGAATCTGGACTTAGTCGAAGACTTGCGGACCGAACTTCTCGCAGCGATCCGAGCCGATGCGCCGCTATCGGCCCGCGACGGCGAAATAATCGCCGATGGCTACGATCAACGCTTGGATGAATTGCGCGAGCTTGCTGCGGGCGGAAAGCAGTGGATCGCGAACTATCAACAGCGCGTTCAACAAGAAACTGGAATCTCCAACGTCAAAGTCGGCTTTAACAAAGTCTTCGGCTATTACCTCGAAGTCACCAACATGCACCGAGATAAACTGCCCCCCGAATTTATTCGCAAGCAGACCATCAAGAACGGTGAGAGGTTTATTACACCCGAACTCAAAGTTTACGAAGAGAAAATCCTTTCGGCCGATGAGACCGCCCAACAATTGGAATACGATTTATTTTGCCGCTTGCGCGACCAAGTCCACGCGGCGACGGCTCGACTCAAGCAAAACGCGGACATTTTGGCGACGCTCGACGTGTTATGCGGTCTTGCTGAATTAGCCGATCGACACAAATATTGCCGCCCCAACATCAACGATGATCGCGGAATTCACATCGTCGAAGGTCGACATCCCGTCCTCGACATCATCGAAAACCTTGGCACCTTTGTTCCCAACGACACCCAGATCGACGAAGAACACGGCTGGATACACCTGATTACCGGGCCAAACATGTCGGGCAAAAGCACTTATATTCGCCAAGTCGCGCTGATCACTCTCATGGCACAAGTCGGTAGTTTTGTGCCAGCAAAAGCTTGCACGATTGGCGTCGTGGACCGAATCTTCGCGCGAGTTGGTGCCAGCGATGAACTGACCAAAGGCCAAAGCACGTTCATGGTCGAAATGACCGAGTCGGCACGCATCCTCAACACGGCGACGTCCGCGAGCTTGGTCATTTTGGATGAGATCGGGCGAGGAACCAGCACGTACGACGGCGTTTCGTTGGCTTGGGCGATCGTTGAATATTTGCATGATCAAATTGGCTGCCGCACTTTGTTCGCGACGCATTATCACGAACTGACCGAGCTGGAAAAATCACTCGGCGGTGCGCGGAACTTCAATGTGTCGGTTCACGAATGGCAAGACAACGTGGTCTTCTTGCACAAGATCGTTCCCGGCGCGGCGAACCGAAGCTGGGGCATCCATGTCGCAAAACTTGCGGGCATTCCGAATTGGGTCCAGCAGCGCGCCGATCAAATCTTAAGCAAGTTGCAAACCGATCAAGAACCCGACGCGCAAAATTCGGCGCTGGCGACTGCGGCCGGAAACGATGCCAACGGAAAGATTCAGCTAACGCTGTTTGAATATTCGCGCCATCCGTTGCTCGACAAGATCAAGCGTTTCGATACTGACCACGTAACGCCCATGAAAGCTCTGCAAACCATTGAGGCCTGGAAAGAAGAACTAGGCACGGAAAAATAGCCCAAAGTCGATCGATAAGCCGGGTTCTGTCGGCATAACCGTAGCGGTCATTTCTCTAGTTCGCCCATTGCTAGACGAATCGAGCAGCCTACCCGACGGTCAAACGCGACGGACCGTCACGCGGCAAGTTGCCTTGCCTCCCGCCTATTTGGCCTTGCTCCAGATGGGGTTTACCAAGCCGAGCGAGTCGCCTCGCCCGCTGGTGAAGCTCTTAACTCACCGTTTCACCCTTACCATCCCGGCAAGCCGGGATTCGGCGGTTTGTTTTCTGTGGCACTTTCCCTAGCCTCGCGGCCGGTCGGCGTTACCGACCATCTTGTCCTATGGAGCCCGGACTTTCCTCTCGCGACTTGCGTCGCCAGCGACCACCTAATCGACTTTGGGCCATGTCACCATTGTCGGCGATGCTCACGCCGAATGCAAACTCATGCCGCGTCATTAAAAGAGACAATCGTTCGGCGCAGTTAGTTCTGGCCGCCGAGCATCTTAGAGACGCTTTCCATGGGAGAGTAGGACTTCGGACGAATCACCACTTGATCGCCTGGGTGAATCGCGTAGTCGGTTTCAAACTTGACGCGATGTTTTCCCGGATCGTAATCGATGGGCATTTTCACCATGCCAGAACCGCTGTTAGTTTTCCGAAGTATATCAATTTCATAGTCGCGGTTTCGAGAGACTAATCCTGCAGCCTCCAAAACCTCTTGCACCGTCATTCCTTCGCGAAGCGGCTGGTTTACCGTTCGGTCTCCCATCAAGCCGCCCTGAACTTTCAGACCATAAGTGTCAGTTTCGACCGGTGGTTGCTGGGATCGCAGGCCGCTGCCAACCGTCGCGCAGCCAACGCCGCCGCAACACGTAATTAAAAGTAGAACCGCTGCAATTCGCTTGGTCATTAGGGAAGCTCCACGTTCAGAAAGGTCGACTTGACCCATAAATTTTTTCTATCTCCCCCTGTTCCTTTGATCGACATCGGCCACTTGATCGTAATTCTTTAATTGCCAGCGGATTGATGCGGGCGTGTGAGCGTATTCCTTCATGGAAACTACCGACGCAAGTCGGTTGAGCTTCATACAGTTGGCTAAATCACGCCTCATCGCTAGCCATTTGTGTCAGGACTACCGACTCGCGTCGGTAGCTTGCAAGTTGCGTGCGTGTGAGCGCATTCCTTCCTGGAAACTACCGACGCAAGTCGGTAGAGCCGCATACAGTTGGCTAAATCACGCCTCATCTCTAGCCCTTTGTGTCAGGACTACCGACTCGCGTCGGTAGCTTGCTTTCAGCTGTCGCCTCAAGCCTGTCGCCTCAAGCCTGTCGCCTCAAGCCTGTCGCCTCAGGCTTGAGGCGAC
>JANMEB010000671.1:0-1590 GCA_031376585.1 Planctomycetota bacterium
TGCGACTCGCCGTCATATTCGGCAATCATCCGCGGAGCCGATTGCAAGCCGATGGCGATTTCATCTTCCACCGAAAGTCCGCCGACTCGCTGGACTTCGCCGGTCGTCGGATTGATTTCGCCTTGTGACCAATAAGAAACGAGCGACATCAAAATAATGATCCCGGCAATGATCAAGCGAACGGTAAACGCCGACATCTGCCGTCTGCGCGGCTGACCGTGTTCATCGTGCTGATAAGACATGGAACTCCTCAATCACGGACGCGATTTGTGCCTATTTTATTCCGCGGGGAATTCGTCGCACAAGCCGTAGCGGTTTGCATATCCATTTGGCGAGGCAATGTTGCGCGAGCCCGCTAAACTTTGAGATTATGTATCGATTGTGATTTTGGCGTCACCGGGGATTAGCTTTTGAGAGCGCTCCGAATCGGACACGAGTCTCGCGATATCTCCCACGATGGATTCGCCCAATACGGGAGCATTGGGGTCTTGATTGGATCGCCCAAGCCGGTTTGCCGACGAGGAATCGAAGTACGATCCGTTTTCGGGTGGATAACTCGGCGGGCCTTCGGCAAAATTGTTCAAATAGTTCGGGCCGCCCGGTTGAAAATTCGGACGCGCATTGATTCCCGACATCGGAATCTTTTGTTGCCGACCCGAGCGAATCGTGTTCTCGACCGATTGCAACACGTCGACGATTTCAGCGACTTTGACGTTTTTCAGCGTATAGAATCGCATCGGACTCTGTTGAGCGGTGGTCGAAGGTCGATCAAGCTGTTTCTGCAACGCTTCAATTTTTTCATGAATCTCGGCACGGGCTGAAACCACCAATTGGTTGGTTTGAGGATCGACCACCGAGTGATAAATCCGGTCAAGTGATTCTTTCCCCACACCGCTCAGCGATTGTTTAACCAATTCATCGATCCGTTTGGCGGCGATATTCCGGAATTGATACGTCTTGAGCGCCGTATCGAGCGGTACGTCAAGCTGCTTGATTAGCAGCATCAGATCATCGATCGCCGACGATGTTCCAATCAGAACAAGTCGGTTAGTACGAATATCGGATGAAACTTTTACTGATGCCGCGCGAAACGAGATCGGCATTGCCTCTGGCTGCGTTGTTGACACAGGCGCAGCGGCCGTTGTTGTGCCGCCTTGCAAGTCGGCTTGTTGCCGGACAGTCATGATGCTGATTAGCTGCTCCTCCAGTTCCTTGGCCTCCAAGTTGACCACTTTATAGAATTCGATCCGCACTTCGTCCTGCGGCACGTCGATTTGTTTGAGGATCGAGTCGACCTTGCGAATGTTTTTGACTTGATCGGTCACGATCAAGATTCGAGTGTTCTGGACAATTTTCAAGGCATCGGGAGTTTTGCCTACGGCGCTGACCGGCAGGAAATTGGCAAGATAAGCTTGGGCCGTTTCCGCCGAGATGTACTTGAGTTGAAAGACGGCTGAAACGTATTGGTAATCCGGTTGAGTCAGATCGCCATCGGCAACGATCGGCGCGTAGGGGGTCACGTCCGAAAGGCTGGAGATTCGCTTCCAACCGTTGACCCGCGCGTCGACCAGGGCAAAGCCGTTGGCCCGC
>JANMEB010000707.1:0-2474 GCA_031376585.1 Planctomycetota bacterium
AAAGAGCGGTGATTTTCTTTGGAATTCAGGAATGTTTGTTTGGAAAGCAAAAACTTTATTGCGCGCTGTGGTGAAGCATCTTCCTGAAGTTGCGGAAGCATTTCGCCTTGCGACAGGACAAGTAGCCATCGCAGACTAAAAACTCGCGAGTCGGTTCGCGCGTCGGCTTATTTTTTTTGCTTGGCGACGTAATCGCGCACCCATTGGACTTCGTCGTCCCAACGTTGAATTTCATCTTCCGAGCAGTCGAAGCTGTCTGGATATACCTTTCGAAGCGCTTGGAATTCTGAGCATTGTGTCGGTGCGTCCATCGGCTGCTTGTGAAACTGCTCATTGAAAGTATAGCCGTTATAGAAATAAGCGAGCTTTCGCAATTCATCGGTCGATCGATTGTCCGAAACGAAATCCCAAACGCGAACCGTTCCATCGCTTGACCCAGTCGCGAATTGCTTTCCATTGGGGTTGAGTTCCAGCCGGCTAATCGGACGATAGTGAGTCGAGTTTCGAGATATTAGTGTGCCGGACGCAAGATCGTGCACGCGAATTTCTCCGGCCCCCGGCCGAAAGGCATCGCCTTCGAAATTCGTTGCCGCAAAAACAACGTTGACGCTTGGGTGGACCGCAATTCGAAAGATGTCGGCAGCCGGCTCGACCGATGACCAGGCAGATTCATACCCAGGGCCTCGCTTTTCCCACAATGTCAACTCTCCGGTGTCATTTCCTGTAATAACGGCGTCATCATTTCGCACAAATCGAGCCGCGTAAAAGTTCGATCCGGCAGCCCATTGAATGGACGGGTACGACTTGCCATCGAGTTCCGACACGGCGATGGAACCGCCAAAGCTGGCAGTGACGACTTTCTTTTGCGATGGGCTAAATTCGGTTGCGAAAACTATTCCACTGTGCTCGATTGGATTGCCAATCGGCGAACCGTCTTCTGTACTGCGAATCTGCAAGAACGAACCATCGCCCGACAAAGCGAATGTCTTGCCGTCGGGATGTATCTCTAGGTTTGCGAGCCGATAGTCTTGATGGAATTGATGAAGCGGCTGATCGGAACCGATTGTCCAAATCGCTCCGGCGCCATCAATTGTCGTTGTGATCAAGCGATCGGTGCCGGGGATAAATTTCGCGCGCAGAACTGGACTAGCATGTGGAAGAGACGGACCAACCGGGTTGCCGGAGGTTGCGTCCCAAACTTGGGCCCTATTGTCCGCTCCGGCAGTAACGACATAGCGTTCCAGCTCGTCGTACTCGCAGAAGACTACATCATCTGAGTGTTGCATGATGGCTCCGATCGGAGTGAGCGTCTTGCTGTCCCATTGCCGAGCCGAGTCATCGCGGCTGCCGACGAGGATTCGACGACCGTCCCTGCTATAAACGACAGTTGTGATTTCACCCCCCGTGCGAATGACATTGTTTCGAGGAGCGAAGCCCGCCAAATCCCATAGTCGTACGACGCCATCGTCGCCACCGATGACCAGTCTACGCCCGTCGGGATGAAATGCCATGGCAACTGGACGACTGCCGTGCGGAATATCTGCGCCGATTTGCTGACCACAATACTGCCAGTAAACCCGGGTTCGATTGTCGTCGGTCGCTAAAGCTACCAAATTCGCCGCAGGATCAACCGCAATGTCGTTGACTGGGTATTTCGCTCGAATCGAGTTTTCTTTGCGCGAACGACTCTTCAAATCCCAAAATGTCACTTTGCCGTCGTAAGAATAAGTGACTAGGGTCATTTCATCATCTACCAACAAAACCCGTTGAAGTCTTTCAAATTGTTTCAACGGCTCTCCAATCAACTCGCCAGTCTTGGCATTCCAAATAACGACTGCGCCATCTTCACACCCGGCGATAATCCGCTCCCCGGCCTTGTCGAAGATCGCGTTGACGATATACGCCGGATAGGTCATTAACGGCACGCGCAATTCGCCTTTGGCGATATCCCACAGCCGCACTTCGCAGGGGTGATCCGGATCAATTCGAGTAACGGTCAGCAAAGATTGCGAATCAGGCGCGAACTTGACGGCGCTAACATGCTTGCCCGGGTGAGTGAACGTGGTGACCGGCGTTCCATCAACCGCATTCCACACGCCAGCGTTTTTATCGCTGCCGCCTGTCGCGACCCATTTTCCGTCTGAGCTAAACGATACTGCAATGACTCGATCGTCGTGGCTCAAGAAGGCGACAAACTTATGGGCCTGAACGTCCCAAAGGCTCGCTTTATTCTCAAGAGTTGCCGTGCACGCGCGGCTGCCGGTTGGGTCTAAATCTGTATTCCAAATCTCAGGATTATTTGGGGCCTGTAACACGTTGACCTCGCTGCGTTCGGGGTCTAGGACCTGAATGGCTCCATTCCGCGACGTTGCCAAAAGGCATTTTCCATCAGCGCTGAATTTCAGTGCTTGGATTTTGCCACCCAACGACCAGACTTGGCAAAGCTTCGGCAGCGATTGTGCGTTCATGCCGAG